>JAILRI010000183.1 GCA_024698555.1 Lachnospiraceae bacterium | reverse complement strand
ACTGCCAGCACGGCCGCCGCCGCGCCGATCCCTATAAACAGCTTCTTCTTGTCCATAATTAGCCCCTTTCTACTTCAGAAAGCAGTCCCGCACCATCTCTACCAGATCTGCGTCGAGCTTGCCTTCGCCGGCCATGGCGCGCAGTATCTCGAAGGTATCTTCGAGCGAGCTCTGCTTACGATAAGGTCTGTCGGAGGCTGACAGTGAGTCAAATACATCCATGATGGTCAGTATCCTTACCTCCAGCGGGATCTCATCTGCCGAAAGTCCCTTCGGGTAGCCCTTGCCGTTGATAAACTCATGATGCGCTCCCGCAAAAAAGCGTACCTTGTCATATTTTGCTCCGAAAGATATCTTTTCAAGTATTTTGTCTGTGTAAACCACATGTTCCTCTATGATCGCGCGTTCTTTCGCTGTAAGCGTGCCTTTGCGTATCTTGAGCTCCTCGCATTCCTCCTCGGTAATAAACGGTATCTCTTCATCGTCAAATCCCTTATATGAATATCCTTTCAGACCATCGATCCTGGCAAATGCCTCGTCATCCAGGAATCCACAGGTATTCGCGTTTTCCGTAAATTCGATATTGGCCTTCAGTTCCTCTATCTGAGCATCCGCCTCTGCCGCAGCTGAAGCCTCTTTTGCCGAAGCTTTTTTATTTTCAAGGATCTCACGTATCAGCTTCCAGCGCATGCGCATGATAGGCAGCATGGTTGAAAGCCTGTCGGACTTGTTCATAACCGACAGGGGCGTGATGATCTTGCCTACATCATGAAGCATGGCGGCTAAGTACACCTGTTCCTTCATCTCGTCGTTTATCGACAGCTTTGTGGCGCCTTCGGCGTGCTTTCCGTTCAGATAATCGATAAACTTCATGCAGTACTGGGCCACATTGTTCGTATGCTTCGCGTTATAGGGGGTTCTGGCGTCGATAACAGTCGCGAATGAAGAAACAAAGGAATACATCAGATCCTTAAGCTCCTTCAGCATGATCATATTTGACAGCGAGATCGCTGCCTGAGACGCCAGGGACAGGGTGATAAATTCCTGGTCCTCGCCAAATTCACATACCAGATTGTCATCATCGCGGGCATTCATCAGCTGCATGACGCCTATCAGCTCATCCTCGTGATTGATGAGCGGCAGCACCAGCATGGACTGGGTATGATACCCCGTCAGATGGTCATATTCCTTGGGTCCCTTCCAGTCAAAGCTTGAATCCTGGTAGACATCCGGAATATTAATGCTCTTTCTGTGAATGGCTGAATATGCGCAGATATACTTCTCTTCCATGGCTACCGGCGGCATGTTGGAAGCCTCTCCCATACTGCCGCTGTAAGTATTGAGAACATCATTGCGCATAATGCCGAAATGCAGCTTGCCTTCCCTGTAGATATAGAGCGTTCCTGCCTCGCAGTGAGTTAATGACATGGCCTCGCTCACGATCAGGTCGAGCAGCCTGTTGTAATTGCGTTCGGCGGTCAGCGAAATGCCCATATCGAGTATTCGCTTCATATCCGTAGTGATCTGGAAACGCGATCTGCGCCTTCTGTCAAAGAAGTACAGATGGTGGGCGGTAAGATACTCGTAGGACTTGCGTACATTGTCCATGCCGTTGACTTCTATCAGGAAGGAGCAACGGTTACGCTTGAAAATGCCGTTATTGATAAGCAGCCAGGGGAGTCTCCCGTCGCCTATGGGCATGTGGGAATCTTCGTCCTTTTTGTTGTCATTGGCATGAATATGCTTGATATAGGGACCTAATTCGTCTATCCAGGCCTCAAGAGGGAAATCCCACAGGAAGGCGTGGGCTATGTCAAAGCAGACGCCGAAGCGCTCTTCATGCCTCATTTCCACCGCCAGCTTTTTTAACAGCTCCGGTGTATCATCAAACATATTCTCAACAAATATGGAAAGTGTCGGAAATTCCGCCAACAGCTTACGGTAGAAATCCGCATTGTCAAATACCCACTTTTCACGGTAGGAAAATGATTTAAACCCGGTAATATAGTTGGTATGGAAAATAACCGCCCTGCACCCCAATTCTTCCGCTATCTCCATGGACTCCCGGCAGCGGCGGTAGGAATTTGCGCGCACCTCCGGATCGGAAGAATTGACCACTATGTCAAAGAACGCGCCATGCAGCGTATCCATGCTGCGATCCCTGGGCAAAGCCTTGTAGGTATCTATGATCGTCCTGCACAGCTCCTTGTTATCCACGTTTGAAGGGATAAAGAATTCATTGTACTCAAACGCCGCATCCAGCTCCTCGGCCAGCTCGCACCACTTCTCCGCTTCCTGGTACCTCGGGATGATATGCAGCTTCATAGTGTCCTTCCCTCCTGATATTATCTGGTTGATCTCCATACCCCGTTTCTCCTTCTTCTGCCTCTTTTTTCCCCATCCCGGCTCTTGCTTTGTCCGGCTTTTACTCTATTTACATTTCCCCTCATACGCCATAAGCGGCATCCTCTTAAGAATGTTGCCTGTCACTTACTTCTGTATGTGATTTATCCTGTAAACCTTATATTTCTCCGCGATACCGGCTTCCTTTGCCTCCAGCTCGGACAGCTTCTCCCTGATCGCTAAGGCAGCGCTTCCGCCCAGGTTTTCAAGCTTCTCGTAAGCCTCCACATAGGCGATATATTCTTTGAGGCTCGGCTCGATCTCAGGTTCCTTCTTCTGTTCCTCATCCTTCCAGAGTACCGAGTAGGCCGGAACTGCGTTAAACTTACCCTTCAGCTCTATATCGCCCTTATAGGCAAAACGGATCTCATCGTTAAGAGGAGTGGCGGGCTCAGCCATAAAGCGGTCATAAACCTCCTGGCTGACCACGATCTCATGTCCTGCCTTGGCCTTGCCTTCAAGTCGGGACGCGGTATTGACCGTATCTCCGATCGCTGTGTAATCCAGTCTCTTGGAAGAACCGATGTTACCCACAGTAGCTTCACCGCAGTTGATACCGATACCGAAATCTATCTTTTTGCCAAACTCTGCCGAAAGCTTCTCGTTCAGCGCGTCAAAGCCCTTCCTGATATCCCAGGCCGTATTAACGGCGGCATGTATATAGTTGTCAAGGTCGTTCGGGGCATTGAACACTGCCATGGCAGCGTCGCCGATGAACTTGTCCAGCATTCCCTGATGCTCAAAGATGCATGAGGTAACCAGTTCGAAATACTGGTTCAGGATCTTGACCACGGTTTCAGCGTCAAGTCCTTCGGACATGGTGGTAAATCCCCTGACATCAATGAAGAAAACGGCTACCTGACGTTTCAGACCGTTAAGCTTGATATTGTCGGCTCCGGACTTGACCAGCTCATCAACGACATCAGGCGAAAGATACTGCTTGAATGTATGCTTGATCTGCGCTTCCGCTGCCCTGGCCAGCGCATATCTGTATATGATCGCCGCCAGATATATGATCACAGCAGGCAATGTAAAATACACGATCTTCAGATATAAACCGTTCTTGTATAAGATGCTGCAGATCAGCAGGTGCAGGATCACCGAGCCAAAGGTCACTATAGCTCCCAATGGAAGCTCGAAGAAATAAACCGCGATGACCAGGATCGCTGCCAGAAGCGCATAGATTATGCCCAGAACGGTCTTGTCCGCTACGCTCTGCAGTTTGTTGGCGTGGATAGCCTCAACGGTATTGGCATGGATCTCCACTCCGTACATCTTGTTGCCCCTGTTGACGGGAACGGGGAAATCGTCCTGGAAACCGGTAGCATACGCTCCCACCATGACTATCCTGCCGTCAAAATAATCCGCTCCCACAGTCTCGCCCGAAAGCACCTTGCTGATGGAAATATGCTCAATACCGCCTGTCTTCTTGGTATAAGTGAACAGGTAGTTTGAATTGTCTTCGGTAAATTCCCTGACAGGAAGTCCGTTCTTTTCCGCATACATGCGGTATGTGGTAAGAGCCAGTGACTCCATTCTTTCACCGTTTACGGTAAAATACGGCATCATGGTACGCGCGTATCCGTCCAGATACAGGTAATTATTGGTAAATGCCTGAGTGGTCGCTTCTTTAAGTTCAGGGTAAGTG
>JAILRI010000176.1 GCA_024698555.1 Lachnospiraceae bacterium | reverse complement strand
TTTCCTTCAGCAAACAAAATATGCTCCATGAATATGAACTGGGATGGATGATGATCGGTGAATATACAGGTAAAGGTTATGCATCCGAGGCGGCGGAGGCATTTGCCGAGGATTTCTGCCGGATACATGGGATTGATTATCTGATCGTGGTAATGGATGTTGACAATCCGGCGTCCCGCAGGACGGCGGAGAAGAGCGGGTTCCGGCTCTTTGAAAAGAGAACGGTCTACGATTATCACTACAACCGGTATTGTGACGACTATTTCTATTTTCGCAGATACTGGTCCGGCTGTACTCTGAAAGACCGGTATTACGGAGATTCCCCGTATTACGGACGGTCGACGTCAGACAGTAAGAAATAAACGAATGAGAGGTATATGATTGAAGAAAATTCTTGAACAAGTTAAAGCTTTATATTCCATGGAGGACTGCACCTTAACTCCGGTATCCGGTCATGAAGGCGGACGGAACCGGATCATTATCGTCAGTCGGAATGGAGATAAGCAGTATGTTCTTCGCATCTCCGCCCTTGGAGACCGAAGCGAGAACGATTATCTTGCCGAGACTGAGTTTATCCGTTTCCTGGCGAAAAACGGCGCGCCTGTGGCGGATGTGATCCCGTCTGTTAAAGGCAGGCTGGTGGAATGTGTGGAGGCCGATGCCGATGGTAAGGCTGTTTATGTCAGCCTGTTTGCCTACGCCAAAGGAATACTTATTGCGGATAACGGCTATCGATACCGGGAAGGCGTGCCGTTGAGCGAATATTTCTATAACACCGGCAAGGCTCTGGGCGCGATCCACAGATTGTCCAAGGCATATACGCCTGTACATGCCCGCCCGGATTATTTTGACAAATACAACATGACCTACCTTAACAGCCTGATCCCGGATGAATACGGTGAACTGAAAACAGCCATTGCCAAGCGTTTGGACGAATTCCACACATTATCGATGGATAAAAGCTGCTACGGCCTGGTTCATTTTGATTTCAGCGACGGCAACTATCATATCGACATGGATACTGGTACGATCACGGTGTTTGATTTTGACAACTGCGTGAATTGCTGGTATATGTTTGACCTTGCCAATCTCTGGCTCCACAACGAAGGCTGGACAAGGCAGGAAAACGATCCGGGCAAGCGCTTTGCGCTGATGCGGCAGTGTTTCGATCTTCAATTGCAGGGCTACAGAACCGAAACTGATATTTCGGAAGAGATGTTAAATAAGCTGCCGCTGTTCATTGATATGGTACTGATCGAAAATATCGTGGATGAATTTGAATGCGCTGCCCGCGAAGGTGAAGAACTTGATTATGAAGATATCGAAAATGCGGCGGAATGCCTGATCCATGATATTTCATTTGCAGGGATCGGACAGTAGATGATCATGTAAAACGACTCAAGGGGTAAAAAATATGGCAAAGATCAGTTTAAAACCTAATAACGACTATTGTCCGCAGACCTTGTTTCTTTATGGCACATATGACGAAACCGGAAACCCTGATTTTGGGCTGTTCTGTTGGTTCAGTTATATCTGGGACAGCGAACTGGGAGTGATGTGCTGTATTGGCGGTGATAAACCTACGAGGAGAAATATCCGGCGGAATAAGGTCTTTTCAGCAAATCTTGTTACCGAAGAAATGCTGCCGGCTGCGGATCATCTGGGTTGTGTGAGCGGGAAAGATCCCGATAAGATGAAGATCAGTCTTGATATAGGAAAAGGAGAAGTACTTAACGTTCCGATCCTGAATGATTCACCCGTTAACTTCGAGCTGGAGGTAACGGACTTTATCACCAAGGGAGACGGAGAGATCCTACTTTGCAGAATAAGGAATGTCCTTCAGGATGAATCCTTATCTTCTGACGAAACTGTGGCCGAGAAGCTTTCACGAATAGCCCCGATCAAGACAACGGCCAAAACATATTTGGGTTATGACGGCAGAGACCTCGGATCGTGGGGCGAACCCATGAAAAGACTGGGGAACAAAACATGAAAACTGTAGAAATACTGGGTGCGAACCGGTTTGAAAATTATACGAAGACGCGGGATGGCAGCAGGGCGATCATCGTACAGGATGGAAAGATCCTGCTTACTCATGAACTGAATTCCGGCTGGTGGCTCATACCGGGTGGCGGAATGGAAGAAGGAGAGACGCCTGAAGAATGTGTGATACGCGAGGTCGAGGAAGAAACGGGGTATCTTGTCCGTCCGCTCAGACGCTTCCTTTTCATGAGTGAGTTTTATGAAGAATACCGCTACTCGGGGTATTTCTTTATTTGCGAAATAACCGGACAGGGGCAGATGAATCTTACCGATGTGGAAAAGCAGCGCGGAGTACAGCCGGAATGGATCCCTCTGCAGGATGCGATCGATCTGTTTTCCAAACATGAGTCATATGCTGATGTGAGTGAGGAAAAAAGAGGCTCATATCAGCGGGAATACATGGCTCTTCGGGAGTATATGAATATCGTATCCGAAAGCCCTGAAAGGCAGATATATGAAAAGATTCCGGGAGTAAGCTGTGCTTATAGGGACGCAGCCGGAAGAGAAATCCTGAAATTTGACGGTTTTGCCGATAAGGAAAATGGTATTCCGGTAAAGGCGGATACTGTTTTTCCGGCCTGCTCGATATCTAAGTTTATTACCACATTAACCGTGATGAAGTTTCAGGAACAGGAACTGCTCAATATAGACGAACCTGTTAACCGTTATCTTCACCGATGGAAGCTGCTTGCACCTGACGGAAAAGAAAGTAACGCAACGATAAGGTCGATACTCAGTCACACCGCTGGGATCATCGATGGGGAAGATTCATTTTACGGACTTCGTCGTAGTGACCCCGTGATCGAATTAACGGATATTCTGGAGGGCAGAACTGCATATAATAACCGCCGGGTGATGACGGAAAAACTACCCGGAACGGAGTTCGAATACAGTGATGCCGGTTACTGCGTGCTGCAGCTTTTGATCACGGAGATCACGCAGTACAGCTTTGAAGAAACCGTCGGAAAATATGTGTTTGCTCCGTTGTCTCTGAAACATACCTTCTTTGCTTCGCCGCAGAATATTGAACTTCGGGAAAAAGACCAAAACATGGCTGCCGGATATGATAATGAAGGTTCACTGATCCCGGGAAAGTACCCGCAGATACCTGATCTTGCGGCTTCGGGTTTGTGGAGCACACCTGCTGAACTGATGGTGATAACAAAAGAATTTATCAAGGCGGTAAATGGCAGGAGCTCATTTTTACGCAGGGAATCAGCGCAGGAAATGATCAAGCCGACAACGAATTTTTCGTGGGTAGGTCTTGGGCTTTTCAGACGCGGTGATGATACGCTGGTAATGCAGGGCTGGGGAGAAAACGGACAGAGCATGATAAAAATGAATCACGTGACGGGAGAGATTTCCGTCGTGATGACAAATCAAGATCCCGGTGTAGACCAGTCAGAGTCAGGCGTTGAACAGCTTGCGGGATATGTTTGATAAAGCATATCAGATAGTGCTTGAGAGTCCCAGTAAGAAGAAACAACAGGAGATATTGGGGGAATAAACAGATGAGAAAAGAATTTTTGGCTGTGTTCAGCGGGTTTCCGGATCATCATTTTTCCAAAGAGATAACAAAACGGCTTCGCGAGGAACTTACCGGGCGTAAGAGCATAGTGTTTATCACCGCCTGCCCGCTTGAATATGCGCAAAATGATGATGACTGCAACGGCATGTATGAAATGTTCGCCGAACAGGGCATAACATTTGAGAAGCATTGCGTAATAGATAAGCGCACAAAGCCTTCAGAGGCAAAGATGCTTGTTGAAAAGGCCGACTGTATATTTCTTATGGGCGGCGGAGTCTGCGAGGAACAGCTTGATCTGATCAGGGAGAAGGACTGCTATGATGCACTGCTTGACTGCCACGCAGCGATCTTCGGTGTCAGTGCGGGTTCCATGAACATGGCACGGAACACGGTGGATTTCTTTGAGTCCATGGAGCCTTTCCCGGGACTGGGTCTTACGAACATTACCGTGAGCTGTCATCATGACCCGGAGGATACCTGGCGATACGAACAGACGTTGAAAATGTCCGAGACCCGCACGATTTACGCCATGGAGGATATGAGTGCGTTCTTCATCAAAGGAGGAAAGATTGATATCGTCGGAAAGATCTACCGTGCAGATAACAGAGAGCTGCACTTGATCACGGAAGACGATATACATGAGCTGGAAAAGGATAAAGACAGCGGGTATTCAACACGGAAGAGTATGTCCAATTAGATATATATCCGGGAAATACTATGAGATTATTGAAACTGCAGAAAATATAACCCCCTCCCGGGGTTCAAAAGGAACTATCATGGAGATTAAAACAAAACGTTTGATACTAAGGCCTATACGTATGGGCGATGAAAAAGAGGTACATGAATACGCGGGCGATAAAGAGATTACAATGATGTTCTGGCTGCCCAACGACACTTTTGAGGAGACGGCCGATTTTGTAAAAAAGAATGCGGCGGAGTGGAACGCTGAGGAGCAGACGGATTTTGAATTTGTGATCACTTTGGACGGCAGGATCATCGGCGGATGCGACTGTGACTTAGGACACAGTGAAGACAGATCCTACGCCACGCTCGGATGGATCATAAACAAGGCGTACAGAAACCGGGGCTACGCTTCAGAGGCAGCTTCGGCGCTTCTTGACTTCGCGTTCGAAAACCTCGGAATAGATAAGGTATACGCGCAGTGTGACATTAATAATCCGGCTTCTTTCCAAGTGATGCGCAAGATCGGAATGACTTGCATCAATGACAAAGGTACCCGCACATACCCGCGGACAGGGATCACATCGGGAGAATACACCTGCCTGATCACTCGAAAAGAGTGGGCGGAAGGCAAGAAAGGTTGAATCCATGCATTTTGTTGACGCTAAGGGAATCCTGACCGGCAGCGGCGGATACTGTGGAATGAATATATACCGGGGCTGCACCCATGGCTGTATTTATTGTGACAGCAGGAGTAAGTGCTATCAGTTTATACATCCCTTTGAAGATATAGAAGTTAAGCGTAACGCGCCGGAACTGCTCGAAAAGTCCCTGAGATCGAAAAGGAAAAAGTGCATGATCGGCACAGGTGCCATGTCGGATCCGTATATGCATTGCGAAGAGGAACTTGGACTGACGAGGAAATGTCTGGAGATTATCCGGGATAATGAATTTGGGGTTGTGATACAGACAAAATCAGACCGGATCCTGAGAGATCTCGACCTGCTCGACGAGATAAACCGCGGCGCGAAATGCGTGGTCCAGATGACCCTTACGACTTATGACGATGATCTGTGCAGTATACTTGAGCCGAATGTCTGCAATACAAAGCGGCGCATCGAAGTGCTGGATATCATGAAGGAAAGAGGGATTCCGACTGTCGTGTGGCTTACACCCATACTTCCGTTCATTAACGACACTGAAGAAAATATAACTGCCATCCTGAATGAATGCGTCAGGACGGGCGTAAAGGGGATTATAGATTTTGGAATGGGGCTTACTCTTCGGGAAGGCGACAGAGAGTACTATTATGCAGCGCTTGATAAGTACTTTCCAGGAATGAAAGAGCGGTATATCAAGCGATACGGGAATGCGTATGAATTACCGAGTCCGAACGCGAAAGAACTGGTGAAGCTCTTTCAAAGCGTCTGCAGGGATAATGGAATCATGTCGAGTCCGGATGATTGCTTTAAATATATGCAGGAACTGCCGGATAAATATCCGCAGATGAGCCTGTTTGAATGACCCAAGGGGATGACCTCCCGGGTCATCATTTCTCTGTTTTCCTTGCATTGAATAAAAGTATGGAGTATAATACTTCACATAAGATGAAGTTTTACTCAAATGAGTATAATGTGGGGGAGCGAGACTGATGGATAATAATTCGGGGGAAAATTCACTGTTTACAGTATCCCATCTGATGATCCTTATAGTATTTTCGGTGTTTTCGATAATGCTTATCGGAGAATATTTACTTATGGGCTGGGAAGTCTGGATGATATTTATCATTGCTGTCGCAGTCCTGGGATGCTGGTTTATGCATCTGCAGAATATCTTGACGCCATATCAGCGGCTTTGGGTATATGCCCTTTTGATGATGTTCATAGCAGTTTTTTTTGGCATTCATCTTACCAGCACGTACGACCTGGCAGGCGTGGTGACCGCATGTATCGCTATGTTTACCCTGACCGGGATCAAGGCATTTATAGGCATGTGGCAGGTGACATATTTCCTTATCCTTGCTTACGATCTGGTGGTTATGTGGCAGCAAGGCTACTCTTTTGACGGTCTGACGATTCCCAGAACGCTGCTCGATGTTTTTATCATTATCATAGCCGGATGGATCGCCAGACTCATCATCAGAAAATGGGATGAGATCCTTTATCGCTCCAAAGACGAGATTGAACTTCTCCAGGGGGCTACTACACGTCTTAATGATTTCCTGGCAAATGTTTCACATGAGATCAGAACCCCGATCAACGCTGTTATCGGACTTACTGATGTATGTATGGAAAAAGAAGATGATCCGGATATCCGCAAAGACATGAATTCAGTCAAGGATGCGGGTAAGCGTGTTGCCGAGCAGATCAGCGATATTCTGGATTATTCCGAGATAGATATGAAGAAGCTTGCTGTCAATGTAGAACAGTACATGCTTTCTTCTGTAATTAATGATGTTGTTACGGAAATGGCTTACATCAAACCCCCGCATCTTGAGCTTGTTGTAGACGTAGACGCAGCATGCCCTGCCATGATGGTTACCGATGTTCCGAAGCTGA
This sequence comes from Lachnospiraceae bacterium, assembly GCA_024698555.1. GTDB lineage: Bacteria > Bacillota > Clostridia > Lachnospirales > Lachnospiraceae > RUG11977. The sequence continues at coordinate 23,029 of JAILRI010000176.1, read as the reverse complement.
AAAAGATCATGTGGCACCTCATTTCCAACGGACTCAAATATACCAGAGAAGGTGGTGTATACGTTCGTATTTTTCCTGTCACCCAGAGTTACGGCGTTAACCTTTGTATAGAAGTAGAAGATACAGGCATTGGTATGAGCCAGGAGGAGCGGGAACACATTTACGAGCATTTTTATCAGGGCAATTCGGGAAGGACCAGATCAACGAGCGGTCTCGGACTTGGGATGTCTATAGTTTCGGGATTTGTTAAAACTCTGGGCGGTTTTATGATCATAAATTCTGAACAGGGGAAAGGAACCAAGGTTAAGGTTTCTATTCCACAGGAGGTTATAGATCCGTCCAAGTGTATGTCCCTTAGTACAAAAGATGATATCAATGGCGGAGCATTTCTGCGTTTTGGCAAATTCAGTAACCTACAGGTTCGTGAGTTCTACAACGTTATGGTTAAGCATATCGTTCAGGGGCTTGGTGTTGTTATGCGATGGGTCGAGACTCCGGATAAACTGCGTGAATTAACTGACAATGTGAAACTTACCCATTTGTTTGTGGGGGAAGAAGAGTACACTGAGAATGCCCGGCTTATAGAAAACCTCGCAAAGAGGATGGTTGTGGCTGTTATCGCCAATCCGGGTTTTAGCAGGGCACCCGGATCTAAAATTAGGATACTGCCCAAGCCCTTCTATTGTTTTCCTGTGGTTACATTGCTTAATCAGGTCTCTTCTGTGGAAGAAAACAGAGTGGGCAAACTCATGTGTAACGGCGTAAAAGCGCTGGTAGTGGATGACGAGCCTATGAACCATATGGTTGCAAAGGGGATTTTTAAGCGTTACGGCATGGAAGTATTTACTGCCAGTTCCGGAAAAGAATCTATAGCCATGTGCGAGACGGGTGATTACGATATCATTTTCATGGATCATATGATGCCTGAAATGGACGGTATCGAGGCCATGAAACGTATAAGGACCATTCTTTCCAGACGGCATAGAGAGATGCCTATAGTCGCATTGACTGCAAATGCGGTGAGCACGGCGAAGAAAATGTTCTTAAGAGAGGGATTTGATGGCTTTATCAGTAAGCCTGTCGAACTTTCGGAATTAGAGCGTGTGCTTCGTAAAGTACTGCCAAATGAGCTTTGTGTCGATGTATATGAAACTGAAGAAGAGGAGCCTGATAAGAACACTCAGAAACCTGTATCAGCCCCCTCTCTGGAAACTGTATCCGAAGCTTTGGCCGGGACCGAGCCGGACAAGCCGCTTTCCCCGCTGGAAGAAGTGGCTGCTTTAGGTATCGATGTTCAGACAGGTCTGTATTATTGTCAGAAAGATGAGGATTTCTACAGACAGCTTCTTTTGGAGTATGCCTCAAGCGGCCCGAAAAAGCAGATGGATGCAGCCAGATTCTTAAACGACAAAGATTATCCAAACTATCAGATAGTTGTTCATGCGTTAAAGAGCACATCCAAAATGATCGGCGCCATGGAGTTAAGCGATCAGGCCAAGGAACTGGAAAATGCGGCTAAGGCTGCGGATGATGAATTTATACGGGCTCATCACGATTTGACCATGGCTGAATACGCGCGGCTTGTTGAAGGTATTTCCAAAGCATACAATGAACCTGTTCAGGCTGTAGCAGCCGAAGAAGATGAAGAATCAAATATCATGGAATTCTCCCCCGACGATGAAGTGATGGAATTTGCTCCTGAAGAGTCCGGGTCAGACACCGGGAGCGGCAATGACGATGTTTTAGAATTTTTGCCGGAGGAGGAATAGACCATGAGAAAATATTTTGAACGCAATCCCGAGACGGAAAAATATGTATATCAGGCTGCCGTAAAGGTTGATTTCTGGTTTTTTGTGGGGATCACTATATATGAGATCTTCCACATGGTATATACTTTCATTTTTGCGGAGGACTACGGGGCATTGGTCGCGTGGTCCAGACTTGCGTACGGAATCTCCGGCGTGGCTACGGCGTTGTTCTCAGTGGCATGTTTCTATGTTATGAAGGACTTTGAAAGACGGTATAAGATCTTAAAGTATGCCAATATATTGAATACTTTTTTCATTCTGGGCCTGTCGATCGTCGTTACCATACTGGATCAGATAAGGTCGGGCGTTATGGACACAAACCTTATCATCGTCATGTCGCTTATAATGCCGTTATTGTTATACATGCCGCTGTCCGCATATCTGACCATGTTCCTCCTGTCTAACGGGTCAGTACTGTATTATTATATAACATTGGCTATGAAGGATCATATAAAGTACGGAGCCGTAAAATATTTTGCCATATACATGATTATCTGGGTGATCTTAAGTATCATCATAATGTATGTGAAATACAGCACATATGACAGGATACTGGAGTGCAACAGACAGAAGGATGAGATCGAAAAACTGAATGCTGCGCAGAATCGCTTCTTCTCATCCATGAGCCATGAGATCCGTACACCCATAAATACCATTATCGGTCTTAACGAGATAATCCTGCGTGAAAATGTTTCCGATGAGATCAACGAAGACGCGGCAAATATCAGATCTGCCGGTAATATGCTCCTTCATCTCATCAATGATATCCTGGATATGTCCAAGCTGGATTCCGGCCAGATGGAACTTACTCCGGTGTCATACAGGACAGGGGATATGCTTTCGGACATAGTCGGAATGCTGTGGATCCGCGCAAAGGATAAGGGTCTTGAGTTTAAGGTCGATGTGGCTCCCGATCTTCCGGGAGAGCTTTTCGGTGATGAAGTCAGAATTAAGCAGATCCTTATAAATGTACTGAATAATGCCATTAAGTACACCAAAGAGGGTTCTGTTACATTAAACATCCAGTGCAGAAAAGAGGAAAACAATAACGTTTCGGTTATATACTCCATTTCCGATACGGGAATGGGTATAAAGAAAGAGAGTCTCCCGTATCTGTTTACGGCGTTTAAACGGGTGGATGAGACTAAAAACAGGTACATTGAAGGAACGGGTCTGGGTCTGTCCATTGTAAAGCAGCTGGTTGATCTTATGGGGGGAAGGATTACTGTGAACTCCGTATATACCAAGGGCTCTACATTTATCATAGAAATTCCTCAGAGGATCGTATCAGGAAGCAATGTAGGAACGATCGATCTTTCCAAGCGTAACAGCATTATGCATATGGAAGATTATCACCAGAGCTTTGAGGCGCCTGAAGCAAATGTTCTGGTGGTAGACGATACCGAGACCAATCTTATGGTGGTCGAGAAGCTTCTGCGTGGAACTAAGGTAAAAGTTATTACTGCCAACAGCGCTATGGCGGCTCTGGAGAAGACGACAGAGACGCATTTCCACGTGATATTCATGGATCACCTTATGCCGGAGATTAACGGTATCGAATGTCTGCATATGATACGTGATCAGAAGGGCGGATTATGTAAGAACTCCAAGATCGTTGCCCTTACTGCCAATGCCGGAGGTGATACAAAGGCACTTTACGTAAGAGAAGGCTTTGATGGTTACCTGATCAAACCGATAAGCGGCGAGGCTTTGGAAAATGAGCTCAGACGCCTTCTTCCAAAAGAACTTGTTACGGTAACCACCGCCGGAGGAGAGATCGTTGAGGAAAGTACTCTATGGATCAGGGATCACCAGGCGAAGGCTGATGTTGTTATTACCACTGAATCTGTAGCGGATATTCCACAGGAGCTTTTGGACAGATATCATATCAAGGTTATTCCTCACAGGGTCAATACTGAGGCAGGCATTTTCCAGGATGGCGTGGAGATAGATACTTCAGGGCTTCTGTCTTACATGGAGGACGGGAATAATAATGTTGTGACCATGGCTCCCGATGTTGCCTACCACGAGGCGTTTTTCGCAAAGCAGCTGGAGTATGCCAACAATGTGGTTCATATATCGATATCCTCCGGAATGGAGAATTCAGGATATCACCTGGCGTCTGAAGCGGGCAGGTCATTTGACAATGTATTCGTTATTGATTCAGGTCACCTCTCAAGCGGTCAGGGACTTCTGGCCATAGAGGCGGCCAGACTTGCGGAAGAAGGATATGGCGCTGAAGAGATAGTGGAGAAGGTTCTCGCTTCCAGAGGAAGGGTGCATACCAGTTTTGTGGTTGATTCCATGGATTATCTGGCAAGAGCCGGACAGATCGGCAGAAAGGCGGCTGATGTCGTTAGTGCTCTCATGATCCATCCTGTACTTGCCATGAAGAAGGGTAAGTTTTCACTGGGAGGATTCTATTTTGGAACCAGAGAGGACTCATGGAGAAAATATATATCTTCGTCACTTAATACCATTAATAAAATTGACACAAGTATTCTCTTTTGCACATACGTTTGTCTGAACAATAAAGAAAAAGAAGAGATCACCGAGCAGATCGCCCAGAAGATAAGCTTTGAAAAAATCTATTTCTGCCAGGTTTCTCCCGTTATTGCGGTCAACGCTGGTCCTGGCAGCTTCGGCCTGATGTTTATGACCGAAGAGTAAGCTTACCGGGGTAGTTGAAACCAAACGATAGTGACATTGAAAAATTCAGTTCAAAAGATAAAATGCTGGAGGGTATTTAAGATATGAAAGGCATAATCCTTGCCGGAGGCGCGGGAACCCGGCTTTATCCGCTGACTATGGTTACGAGCAAACAGCTTCTGCCTGTTTATGATAAACCGATGATCTATTATCCGCTCAGTACATTGATGCTGGCGGGGATCAGGGATATCCTGATCATTTCGACACCGGATGATACTCCGAGATTTGAGGCGCTGCTCGGGGACGGAAAACAATTCGGAATAACATTGTCATATTGCGTACAGCCCAGTCCCGATGGTCTGGCTCAGGCATTTATACTGGGCGAAGGTTTTATCGGTGAAGACACATGCGCAATGGTGCTCGGAGACAATATCTTTTACGGCAACGGATTGCGACGCCTGCTTAAAGAAGCGGTAGCCGGCGCAGAGGAAAAAAAGAGAGCAACGGTGTTCGGATACTATGTCAATGATCCGGAACGGTTCGGAGTGGTTGAATTTGATGACAACGGAAAAGCGCTGTCCATAGAAGAAAAACCCCAAAAACCAAAATCGAATTACGCAGTCACGGGTCTGTATTTTTACCCTTCCGGAGTCAGTAAAAGGGCAAATACGATAGTACCGTCGGCTCGTGGAGAACTTGAGATAACCACTTTGAATGAGATGTATCTTAAGGATGATATTCTTGATGTAGGACTTCTGGGAAGGGGCTTTGCGTGGTTGGATACCGGCACGATGGATTCGCTGGTTGAGGCGGCGGAATTTGTGCAGACGATATCGAAGCGCCAGGGAATTACGATCTCGGCGCCGGAGGAGATCGCCTATATTAACGGATGGATCGATCCCGCGACACTAAACAGATCCGCAGAACTTTACGGCAAATCTCCTTATGGAGCGCATTTACGTGCTGTTGCTGAAGGAAAGGTAAAATACTGACAGAAAGATTCTTTAAGGTGACAAAATGAAGATTTTGGTGACTGGAGTCGGAGGGCAGCTTGGATACGATGTGATGCTCGATCTCAAAGACAGAGGGCATGAGGTCACGGGCAGCGATGTTTTCCCCGACAGTTCCTGCATGTCCGGACTGACAGGAGCATATGTGTGCCTGGATATTACGGATAAGGAAGCAGTTTATAAAACGATAAAAGATCTCAGGCCTGACGCGGTCATTCATTGTGCCTCATGGACTGCTGTTGATGCTGCTGAGGATGAAGAAAACCGGTTAAAAGTCGACGCTGTCAATCATCTGGGAACACAGTATATTGCTGACGCGGTCAAGGAAGTGGAAGCGAAGATGATGTATATTTCCACCGATTATGTCTTTGATGGAAAGGGCAGCAGACCGTGGGAACCCGATAACACAAATTACAGTCCGGTCAATGTATATGGCCGGAGTAAGCTGAATGGAGAACTGGCGGTTTCGGGAACACTAGACAGGTTTTTTATCGTGCGTATAGCGTGGGCTTTCGGTTTGCATGGGAAAAATTTTATAAAAACCATGATCAATGTCGGCAAAACCCATGATACTGTAAGAGTCGTGAACGACCAGATCGGAACGCCCACATATACAAAGGATCTGGCAAGGCTTCTTGGGGATATGATAGAAAGCGATAAATACGGCTATTATCATGCAACAAACAGTGAAGCTGTTCCGGGAGGATATATCAGCTGGTATGATCTGTGCGCGGAAGCGTACAGGTGTTATGGACTGACTGCCAAAGTGATCCCGGTGTCTACAGCTGAATATGGTCTGTCAAAGGCTACCAGACCATTTAATTCCAGACTGGACAAGACTAAGCTCATTACCTCAGGTTTTGAGCCCCTTCCTGTCTGGCAGGATGCGGTAGCCAGATATCTGGAGGAGGCGGGGCTGTGATCATTTAAGATACTCCCCGTCCATCCATTTGATACGTTTTTCAACCCATCCCAGCAGGTTTTCCGCTGCTTTTACAGAGCCGTATCCGTTCTTGGTCAGCTCGGTTTTGTAGGTCTTTAACAGTTTCTTTTCCTGTTTGATGCACTTTTCAATGATACTTGTACGGTTTTTGCCTTTGGGCATGCGAAGCTCGCTCCAGCGCTCGCATACTCTTTTTTTGAACCAGTCCTGTTTCAGCAGCAGGATATACCAGTTGTTTGATCTTTCGCCATAAATGGACGAAAATGCCTTGCTGTTGAATACTTTCGCGTAAGAACCGGTGGTTTCGCCCTCCATGGCCCACTCAAAGTCCCAGGGACAGGTAAAAGTAAGCTTTTTTATGTTGGCAGGGTCGGAGAAATCCGCGCACATAAAGAAACTGCCCTCTCCAACATCACGGCTTGCTGTCAGCTCGTAGACCAGAAATACATCCACGAAGGAATCAAGGTCAACGGCCATGTCCGCCACCACCTCTGCCGGATCCATCGGATTACCGTCGGCGTCTTTTTTATTCAATTGCTTTTTCTTTGCTTTTTTCAGATCATAATTCTCGTCAAATACGTAATATTCACCCTTTTCGCAGGCACGGTAAAGAATTTTGAAACAGTTCGAGACATATTTTGTGATGAACTGTTTCTGCTCATCGGAGTAAAAATCACTTTTGATCGCGTAACAATCGGTCTTCAGACTTTTGGTTACGCCGTTAATATCGGTAACCTTCGGGTTGCCGTCATAATTGACCGTAAAAAACGGAGGCTCGTAACGATTGTCCAGCTCGAGAAAGTAACCGGTGTCAATTCCTTCATAGTCTTCGGGAGTTTCAGCGATGTTGACCCTGTTTTTATTGATCTGGTGCTGCTCGCACAGTTCATAAATACCCATGAACTTTCCGTTGAGGTACATATGCGCAAGTGTTCCGTCCGAGCAGAAATTCCCGTTTCTCAGAAAACTCCGGCCGAATCTGAAAGCGATGTCACTCTTGAGCAGGTCATATTCAGCCTTGAGCAGAACCCAGTTCTTGCACTCGGCGTCGTTATTAAGACCGAACATGCTGCATTTTTTTTCAAACTTGATGCGGTAAGGGACCTGGTTGGCGCGGATGAGCTCCACATCGCCTTCGTAGGCTGTGGAATTGCCACGCACACGTATGCCGGCAGCGGCACCGTCTATGCGGTGCGCTTCGTCGCTTCCTACCGTATAAACTTCACATTCTACATAAGTATCCCGTGATACTACTTCCGCATTGTCTTTCGTATAAACACAGACTGTGGGAATAGTGGTGGAAGAAGCCAGTTTGCTAAGAAACTGTGAGATCGAAGGACTGGCGGCATATGTGACCGGAGCCTTCGGAATGTGCTGTTTTTCGAGCGATTCCGTGTCAAATACCGAATATGCGAAAACACGCACAGGAGCCCTGCTGGTCAGCATGATGACCATAGTCAGGATTGCCAGCGATAAACATATCGCAGCGGTCAGCGGGCAGTATGAACCCGTGACCGCCAACTGTGTTTTTTTGGAGTTTTTTTGTACTAATATGATCATATCTTTTTCTTATTTCCTGAAAAACTTCTTTCTTTCCTTAATCCATTCCTTGCACTGCTCTATACGTTTTCCGTTGTCTCCGTGCTCGGGGTCGAAAGCGTATTTTTCAAGCAATTTACAGGGGAAATCGTCGCAATCACCGCAGTAATCAAGTTTATTGCTTTCGCAGCAGGTCTTTACTTCACAGTCACCATGGAAGGGCTTTGAGATACCGATGCAGCCTTTTGTCCTGCCTTCACACTCAAGCGTACACTCACTGCAGCATATGCCGCAACGTGATTCAACCTTTGGAGGCTCGGGTAACGGCGGAAAATCGCCCGTTCTTGAGTATATGAAGTTGAGCCTTTTGATACGGGCTGCAAGTGATTCTGAAGCTTCACCTTTTAGCATTCTCCATTCCCAGTTGGTACCGAGGGATGAAGGCATGTTAAGCCTTGCTTCGCTTCCGAGGTTTAAATAGTCCTGCATAGGGATAACGGCAAGCCTGGCAACGCTTGAAAACGCCACTCTGATCATACAATCAGAAACAGTATGTTCATCAACCTTGCCGGGCAGGTATTCGTTGATAAACGCTTTTTCATCGTCACGCAGTGTAGCATACCAGCCTCTTGTAGTATCGTTATCGTGAGTTCCGGTATATACTACGCAGTTTTCCGAGTGAAAATGAGGCAGATATACACTCGGGTCGTAGGGATAAAAAGCAAACTGTACCACTTTCATACCCGGGAACTGAGTGTCATGCAGGAGCTTACGGACGCTGTCTGTAAGAAAACCCAGATCTTCGGCTATGATCGGAACATCGCCCAGACATTCGCGGATGCGGTTAAACAGGGACATTCCAGGACCTTTTAGCCACCTACCGTGCTCTGCGGTTTCGGCATCGGCAGGAATGGCGTAGAATTCATCGAAGCCTCTGAAATGATCCAGACGGACTACATCGTACAGCTCGAAACAGTGCTTCAGACGGCGTATCCACCAATCGTATCCTGTTTGACGGTGATAATCCCAGTTGTATAAGGGGTTGCCCCAAAGCTGGCCTGTAGCACAGAATGCGTCGGGCGGGCAGCCGGCCACAGCGGTAGGACGTCCGTTTTCATCAAAGAGAAAGAGCTTCTGATTCGCCCAGGCATCGGAACTGTCGAAAGCAACGTAGATCGGGATATCTCCGATGATCTTCACACCGCGTTCATTGGCGTAGGCCTTGAGTTTAGTCCATTGCTGTGTGAACTTGAACTGCTGGAAACGGTAGAAGTCGATCTCGTCTATGAGTTCTTTCCAGGCTTTATCCAGAGCTTCGTTGGTGCGAAGGCGTATGCCCTTTTCCCAGTCTGCCCAGCACGAACCCTTTTCACTGTTCTTGACGGCCATGAACAAAGCATAGTCGTCCAGCCAGGAACAGTTGTCATCATGAAATTTACGATATTCATCAGTCTCCTTAAAATCGCTGCGGGCATAGGCCTTTCGAAGGATATCAAAACGGGTCTCATAGATGCGCCCGTAATCAACATACATGGAATTTGTACCATAGCCGTTTATGATACGGCCGTCTTCAAGCTTCAGCTTTACGTCGCATTCTTCCTCGGTCAGCAGTCCTTCTTCGATCAGAGTCTCCAGGTCGATAAAATACGGATTGCCTGCAAAAGTGGAGAAGCCCTGATAAGGAGAATCTCCGTATCCGGTCGGGCACAAAGGCAGGATCTGCCAGTATTTGCTGCCGGATTCCCTTACAAAATCAACAAAATCATATGCTTCCCTGGAGAAACCGCCTATTCCGTATTTGGACGGTATACTTGAAATCGGAAGCAGAATGCCGCTGTCTCTCATGATTGATCCTCGCTTGATTATTATCTGTAACTGCTCAGTCCCCCTCTGAAAAGTTACATTTTGTTCATAGATCTGTCTGGCAGTTAAAACGCAAAAACAAATCTTCAATAACTCCTTAAAGTTTATCATTACAATACCGCAAATGCAAGCACCACTTGTAATTTTCGCAGGTTGTGTTATTATTGTAGTTGCGATGATCTCTGTCAAAAGCTCATGGCTATAATCTTTAAGGGGGCAAATATGAATAACGCTAAAACTATACTTACCAACAGCATTTTCAATGACAGGTACCGTGTGGACAGGGCATATCTGGAATCACTTGACACCAGGGCGCTGTTACAGAACTATACATTGGAGGCCGGTGTCATACTTGAGGGTAATTTTGTTACTCCGAAACCTGAAGAAACTTATCTTCACTGGGGGTGGGAGGCTCCGATGTGTCAGCTGAGAGGTCATTTTCTGGGACACTGGATGAGCGCGTGTGCCAGGGTGGTCATGATGGAGGGAAAGGACGCCACAAGGGCTCTGTATGCCAAGCTGATGGAAGTAGTCGACAAGCTGGATGAGTATCAGGAGCTTTCCGACGATGGATGGGTAGCTCCCATTCCGCAGAAATTTATGAATATACTGAGAAAAGGTGACAGGTATATATGGTCGCCGCAGTATACCATGCACAAACTGGTCATGGGGCTGACGGATACCTATGAATTTACAGGCTGTGAGAAGGCGCTTAAAGTGTTGTCCGGGCTGGCGGACTGGTATCTGAACTGGACAGATGAAAATGAAAAGAAATATCCGGAAGCGACTTATCGCGGTGAAACAGGCGGTATGCTGGAGATATGGGCACGCCTTTATATTATGACTAAGGATGAGAGATACATGAAGCTCGCGAGAGCGTATGACCATCCCGAAATGGCCGGTATGCTGGAAAGGCAGGAAGATCCGCTTACGGCAAATCATACCAATGCCAGTATACCATGGGCTCACGGATTTGCTGCCATGTATCTGGCTACACAGGATAAGCGATATCTGGAACTTACATCGAAATTCTGGCAATGCGCGGTTTCCGACAGGGAAAATTATGCGACCGGAGGTCAGAATGCCGGTGAATTCTGGATCCCCAAGGGTAAGCTCGGAGAATACATAAGCGACCGCAATCAGGAATTCTGCACCATGTACAATATGGTGCGTCTGGCCGATTATCTGTATCGCTTTACGGGGGACAGCGAGTATCTGGATTATATCGAAAGATGTATATATAATGGATTTCTGGCTCAGCAGAACCCGCATACCGGAATGCCCACTTATTTTCTGCCCATGCGGAGCGGCTCGGTAAAAACCTGGGGTTCGAAGACCCGTGATTTCTGGTGCTGTCACGGAACGATGATCCAGTCACAGACGTTGTATTCCGCGCTTGCGTTCTATGCGGACGAGACAGACAGGACAGTGGTACTTGCTCAGTTTATACCGGGCAGTACTGAAATAGTGACAGACGGGTCGAAAGTGAAGCTTTCGCTTCAGTCCGATACCAGAACCTCTTCATCCGATGTGCTGTTTGAAGAAATGGGCGGGGATATTCCATCCAGATGGGCTTATACCCTGAAGGTTTCATGCGAAAAGGAAACTGAATTTACCCTGAAGATAAGGATTCCGGGCTGGAACACGGGCAAGGCTTTTGTTAAGGTCGAAAGCGCGGATGAAAGTTTAAAGGGAAATACTTCGGAGAAAATCCGGATCACGGAGGAATCCGGGTTTGTCATTCTGAAAGGCCTGTGGAAAGAAGAATGTATTTCTGTCAGGTTCAATGCAGAACTGTATACCGAAGGCCTTCCCGACAGAAAGGACCTGGCTGCGGTCATGGAAGGACCGATAGTCATTGCATCGGTAGGAGAGGCGGCAGTGCTGCCCGATGAGCCTGGCAAGTGTCTGATACCAAAGACTGAAAGGGTATATCAGACCAATCCGTGGATGCAGAGCACTTATTTTCTTCCTGATTCCGGTCCCGACCGTGATTTCAAGCCTTTGTATGAGATAGTGGATGAGAAGTACAGTATTTACCAGAAAAAAGCATATTAGAATGAATTGATCGGTCTTTTAAGAAATTTACAGGAGGGTTACGGCATGATAGATCTTACAAAAAATGAGCAGGCATTGCAGCGCAATATCGACAGAGCGAAGGAACAGGGGATCATCATCCCCACGTTTGAACAGATGAGAGATCCTTCAAAGATCCCGGAAAGCATAAAGGAGAAGCTTAAAAATGTCGGACTCTGGGATATCAATCCTTTGAATCTGTTCAGGATAAACTGGCATAACGAGCCCGTAGAAAAAGGCGGGCAGTTCACCGCGCCCAATTTCCTGGTCCTTCCCAAAGAGCTTACCGGAGTGGATGCGCGGATCATCTGTATGATCGGAAAATGGTTCCCTACCGGATGCCACAAGGTGGGCGCGTCCTTCGGATGTCTTGTGCCCAGGCTGGTAACGGGGCAGTTTGATGCCACCTATCATAAAGCAGTATGGCCTTCTACAGGCAATTATTGTCGTGGCGGCGCATTTAATTCAAAGCTCCTTTCCTGCTATTCGATCGCGATACTTCCCGCGGAAATGAGCAAGGAACGATTTGACTGGCTTTCTACAGTGGCCAGCGAGACTATAGCCACTCCCGGATGCGAAAGCAATGTCAAAGAGATCTTTGATAAAACCTGGGAACTGCGCAATACCAGAGATGACTGCATGATATTCAACCAGTTTGAAGAGATGGGCAATCACTGCTGGCATTACAATGTTACCGGTCCTGCCATAGAAGAGGCGTTCAACCTGATCAGGAGTGAGGGTGACCGGTTTGCCGGAGCCTGCTTTACTTCGGGATCAGCCGGAACAACGGGAGCAGGCGATTACTTAAAAGACGTATTTCCAAACTCAAAAGTCGGAGTAGGAGAAGCACTCCAGTGCCCGACTCTGCTGAATAACGGATTCGGCGGACACCGAATCGAAGGTATCGGCGATAAGCATGTGCCGTGGATCCACAATGTACGCAATACCGATATGATCATAGATATTGACGATGAGGACAGCCAGCAGGCGATACGCTTGTTTAATGAGCCTGAGGGCCGCAGGTTCCTGACCCGTGAGGCCGGTGTTGCGCCCGAACTGGTTGAACAGCTGGGACTCCTGGGGATATCGGGAATCGCCAATGTTCTGTGCTGCATAAAGATGGCAAAGTATTATGAACTGACTGAAAAGGATGTGCTGGCGACTGTACTCACCGATTCCTCAGTTATGTACGGATCACGTATCAAAGAGCTGCAGGATGCCGACGGAGCCTACAATGACAAGGTGGCCGCCGTACGTTTCAACAGGCATATACTTGACCAGAAGATCGATAACATGAAGGAACTCGGTTATTATGACCGCAAGACCATACATAATCTCAAGTATTATACCTGGGTTGAGCAGCAGGGAAGGACCAGCGAGGAATTAAATGCTCTCTGGTATGATCCGGAGCATACATGGAAGGCTGTGGAACATCAGGCCGGCGAGATCGATGTTTTGATCAATGAGTTTAACGAAAGAACAGGACTGTTGAAATAGAGGTGCCTATGAATTATATGACAGGTGCGGTCTGCGTAAAATGCGGACATGAACAGGAAGCAATGCCTGATACCACTACATGTGGATGCTGCGGTGGCATTCTGGATATCAGGTATGATCATAAAAAGATCAGGGAGGCACTTTCACCGGAACAGCTTAAAAGCCGCCGGGAGCAGTCTATGTGGCGTTACATGGAGTTTCTGCCGGTAGAGCCTGAGACCGTAGCAAAGATGAACCGGCTGAGGGTCGGATGCTCGCCGTTGTACAATGTTCCGAGGCTGGCGGAAAGGCTCGGGGTAAAGACTCTGTATGTGAAGGATGACGGTATCAATCCCAGTGCATCCTTAAAAGACAGGGCATCCGCGATGGCTGTTATGAAAGCGGCAGAGGCCGGCAAGAAGGTAATCGCGTGTTCGTCTACAGGTAACGCTGCATCTTCCCTTGCTGGTAATGCCGCTGCGGCCGGGTTTGAAACCTATATTTTCGTGCCGGAACGCGCGCCTAAGGGCAAAGTAGCCCAGCTGATGATATTCGGAGCGCATGTGATCAGTGTGAAAGGTAATTATGAGGACACCTTCAGACTTTCGGCCGACGCGATAGAACGTTACGGCTGGTATAACCGCAATGCTGCGATCAATCCGTTCCTCATGGAGGGCAAGAAGACAGTTTCTCTGGAGATAGCTGAACAGCTTGACTTTAAGATGCCTGATTACATAGCTGTCTCGGTGGGGGATGGCTGTACTATAGCAGGGGTCTGGAAGGGGCTTAAGGATCTGTATGAGGCCGGATTTGTCGACAGACTTCCGAAACTGATAAGTGTCCAGTCCACAGGCTGCTGTCCGATCAACCGGGCTGTTGCCGAGGGCAGGCCGTTGGAGCCCATGGAAGAAAATACCATTGCTGACAGCATAGCTGTAGGTGTACCGCGCAATCCCGATAAGGCAATGAATGCGATACGTGAATCGAAAGGGATATGTGTGAATGTTTCGGACGAAGAAATACTGGAGGCCATGAAGCTGCTGGGCTCATACGGAATATTCGGAGAACCTGCGGGAGTGACCGGAACCGCGGGAATTAAAAAAGCTGTTGAAGAGGGATTGATCGCGTCAGATTCAACTGTGGTAAGCATAGTGACCGGCAACGGTCTTAAAGATACCGCAAACGCAGTCAGGGCAGCCGGTGAGCCTCTAAGCCTTTCTCCGGATATTGATGAGTTTATCAGGTGGATGAAGGGTGCCTGAATACCGACCGGGGAGTGAATAGTTACAAAATTGAAGCTGAAATCATTTGAATTTTTAGACCATTTTTACAATACAAAAAACTTGAATAGTTAGCATTTTTGCGTTAAAATATTTTTACACTTTAACAATTTAAAGGAGGAAAGAAAAAGATGGCAAGAGTATTTAACTTCTCAGCAGGACCGGCTATGATGCCTCTTCCTGTACTTGAAGAGATCCAGGCGGAGCTGCTTGATTACAAGGGCAGCGGCATGAGCGTTATGGAGATGTCCCATCGATCTAAGGTCTATTCCCAGATAATCGAGGAAGCCGAGGCCGATATCCGTGATCTTATGAAGATACCGGATAACTACAAGGTATTGTTTATTCAGGGCGGTGCTACACTTCAGTTTGCCATGATCCCTATGAATCTGTGCAAAAACGGAGTGTTTGATTATATAGTAACTGGTGCTTGGTCAAAGAAGGCTGCTTCAGAGGCCAAGAAATATGGCAAGGTTAACGTTATCGCTTCCAGCGAAGACAGAAATTACAGCTATATTCCCGATGTTTCGGATCTTCCGATAGATGATAACGCAGATTATGTATACATCTGCGAGAATGAGACTATTCACGGAACCACTTATAAGGAACTGCCCAACACCAAGGGCAAGATCCTTGTATCCGATCAGAGTTCGATGTTCCTGTCAAAGCCTGTTGATGTCAGCAAATATGGCATTATCTACGGCGGAGTACAGAAAAACGTAGGCCCTGCGGGACTTGCCATCGTGATCATCCGTGAGGACCTTATCCGCGAGGATGTCGATCCGAAGGTCCCCACTTACATGAGATATTCGATCCATGCTGAGAACGGTTCCATGTACAACACCCCCAACTGTTGGGCTATCTACTGCTGCGGCAAGGTATTCAAGTACTTAAAGAAGCTTGGCGGTCTGGAAGGAATGAACAAGATCAACGAGGAAAAAGCAGCTATCCTTTATGATTTCCTCGATAACAGCAAGATGTTCAAGGGAACCGTTGACAAGGAATTCAGGTCTCTTATGAACGTTCCCTTCGTTACCGGCGATGCGGACAAGGATGCGGCTGTTGTTGCGGCTACCAAGGCGGCAGGTTTTGACAATCTTAAGGGACACAGGAGCGTAGGCGGACTTCGTGCTTCCATTTACAACGCTATGCCCAGGGAAGGCGTTGTTGCGCTGGTAGATTTTCTTAAAAAGTATGAGGAGGAGAATTCGTAATGTTTAAATACAGCTGTTTAAATCCTATTTCGGCGGTAGGTACCGATAATTTTACCGATAAATACGCCAAGACCGAAGATGTTAATGATGCGGAGGGCATCCTGGTCCGTTCCGCAGTTATGCATGATATGGAGTTTTCGGACAAGCTCCTGTGCGTAGCCAGAGCAGGCGCCGGTGTCAATAATATCCCGCTTGATAAGCTGGCTCAGAAGGGTGTAGTAGTATTCAATACTCCCGGTGCCAACGCAAATGGTGTTAAGGAACTGGTTATCTGCGGTATGCTGCTTGCAAGCAGGGATGTCGTGGGTGGAATCGATTTTGTTCAGGGAATCAAGGATGATGAAAATGTAGCCAAGCTGGTAGAGAAAGGCAAGGGCAAGTTTGCCGGAACAGAGATCAGAGGCAAAAAGCTCGGTATCATCGGACTTGGAGCCATCGGAGGACCTCTTGCCAACGCGGCGAAGCATCTTGGTATGGATGTTTACGGATGTGATCCGTATATTTCGGTTGATGCCGCCTGGAATCTCTCCAGAGATGTTCACCACGTAAAGACCAGAGAAGAGATATTCAGCACCTGCGATTATATTTCTGTACATGTTCCGCTTATTGAAAACGATGATCCCAATGTCAACACCAAGAAGATGATCAACAAAGAGACTATTGCCATGATGAAGGATGGCGTGATCATCCTGAACTTCGCAAGGGATGCCCTGGTTGATGATGACGCGCTTGAGGAGGCTTTAAAGAGCGGCAAGGTAAGAAAGTATGTTACAGATTTCCCGAACGCAAGGACTGCCGGTATGGAAGGCGTTATCGCCATTCCTCATCTGGGGGCTTCTACAGAGGAATCCGAAGATAACTGCGCAAAGATGGCTGTGGCCGAGATGATGGATTATCTCGAGAACGGCAATATCAAGAACAGTGTTAATTATCCTGCCGTTGATATGGGGCTTCCTACTCATAAGGGCAGGATCGCGATCTTCCACAAGAATGTGGCCAACATGATCACACAGTTTACTGCTGCTTTCGGCGCTGCAGGGATCAATATCTCAGATCTGATGAACAAGTCTAAGGGCGAGGTGGCGTACACCATGTTTGATGCCGATGAGCCTGCGAGCGATGAGATCGTGAAGAAGCTTGAAGCGATCGATGGTGTGTTCAGAGTTAGGGTTGTTAAATAAATTGGATATGTGCCGGGCCTGCCTGTAATAATGGCAGGCCTGTTTGCATGCCCGCCCGGCATCCTGCGTGAGAAAGAGGAAAAGACATGATATATTGCTATCTGCAGGCTGGCCAAGAGTGAAGGTTGAGAGCGTGGGGAGAAACATGTCCGCTCGGCATCCTGTGAGGTGGAAAAGGGGAAACGAAAGGAGAGGATCATACTCGGTTTCCCTTGTAAGTTTACAAAAAATATAGAAAGGATCATTTGTTGGAAACAGATATGAATACTAAAAAAACGATTGCAGTTTTGTTAGTAGTTGCGATGATGCTGTGTCTTGCCTCATGTTCGAAATATAAAGTGGGATCCAAGGATGATGGGAATGGGGGCGGAGCGGATTCCGTCGCCGAATCCGTGGTGCTTACGTTGGCGGCGGCCGCGAGTCTTAAAAATGCGTTTGAAAATGACCTGATACCGGCGTTTAGCAAGCAGTATCCCGGGATAACCATACAAGGTACGTATGATTCGTCAGGCAAGCTCCAGACGCAGATAGAGGAGGGATTGGAGGCAGACATTTTCTTTTCGGCGGCTGTGAAGCAGATGAACGCGCTGGAAGAAAAGGGATTGATCGACAGTGCCTCGAGGAAGGAGCTGCTGGAAAATAAGATAGTGCTGATCATAAGCGATGATGAGAACGCAGATGATGGTAAGTTCCATCAGTTTACGGATATCGTGAAGGCAGATATGATCGCTATAGGCGATCCGGAGAGTGTTCCCGCAGGGCAGTATGCCAAAGAGGCGTTAACGAGCCTTGGAATATGGGACGAGGTAAGTGCGAAGGTGAGCCTTGGAACCAATGTGACCGAAGTGCTGAACTGGGTGGCCGAGGGTTCAGCTGAGGCAGGAATCGTATATGCGACTGATGCCGCTTCGCAGCCGAAGGCGAAGGCTGTAGCCGAGGCACCTGAAGGAACACTTGAAAAACCGGTCATTTATCCGGTAGCGATAGTGAAGGCCAGTGCGCACCATGATGCAGCGGAGAAAATGATGAAGTTTCTGGGTACTGATGAGGCAACCAAGATATTTGAGAAATACGGATTTACGGTGAGAAACTGAATATTTAAGCGACCAAGGATTACAAATCGGGAGGAATATGATGGATTATACTCCGATCATAATTTCGGTCAGAACGGTCTGTGTGTCAATCGTTGTGACTGTTATACTTGGGCTGGCTGCTGCGAAGTTGGTGGTGTCGCTTAAAACAAGATGGCTGCGGACAGTGCTGGATGGCATATTCACGCTGCCTCTTGTGCTACCCCCGACCGTTGCAGGCTTTCTTCTGCTATATATTTTTGGAGTGAAAAGACCTTTTGGAAAGTTTCTGGCAGAGGTGTTCGGCGTCAAGGTGCCGTTTTCATGGGCGGCGACCGTCCTGGCGGCTGTCGTGGTGTCGTTCCCTTTGATGTACAGAGCTTCGAGGGGCGCTATCGAGCAGGTCGATCCGGAGCTTGCCGAGTCTGCCCGTTCCATGGGAGCCAATGAATGGGTGGTATTTACCCGGGTGACCATACCCGTGGCAGGTCCGGGAATCCTCACCGGCATAGTGCTTGCCTTTGTGCGTGGACTTGGAGAGTTTGGAGCTACAACTATGATCGCCGGCAACATATCGGGCAAGACGCGTACTTTGCCTCTTGCGGTTTATTCCGAAGTGGCGGCGGGAAACATGGACACGGCAGGCGTCTATGTCCTGCTGCTGGCAGCTATATCTTTTTTGGCGGTGGTTGCCTTAAACATATTCGGTGACCGGAGGGGGATAACGCATTAATAACCTGGTGCGGTCTTGACGCGGCGTCTCATCTGCATGTTGGGCTCGTTTATTTGGAGCTATATCTTTAGTTACACAATTTTGCTGATTTTGCCAGATGTTTACACTGGGACTGCGACAGCAATATTCTTTCTTCAGAACCATGAATCTCGGAATGGTATTTGCTTCGTTTTGTCGGCAGATATTTCAGCACCGCTCCGCAGGCTGTACAGTCTCCTGCTAAAAGGCTGACGATTGCATCATAAAAACTGATTCGCATATTTACAATTACTTCTTCTTCCGGTCTACTTCCGGATCGTTCTACGGATACGCCTTTTTTATCTATAAATACTGCTGATGAAATTTCCCCATTTCCTTTCCAATAAATTGGCATTATATCAGGTGGATATACTGCACGATATAGTTTTTCGTTTGATTCAAATTGCCATGTCATAGAATTCCCTCACTATATGTTTCACTTTTTCGAAATCGATTGCAATAGTGCTTTGTTTCTCACTTCCTTCTGCATCGATCTGAAAGACATTGATTGAGTTTTTCAATATTTCCATTTCAAGATATTCTTCGTTATTGTCCCATTCCAATTGAACAGCATCACAGGCTGTGGGAAAGATTTCCGGCTGAAATTCCAGTCGCATTAACAATTTACGTACATTTTTTATAACAGCGTCTGGTATTTTATCAGCACCGTTATTGTTCCAATTGCTGGGAAGCTTCTCAATATCGGATAATCTTTTGAGATTTGTAATCTTATCTTTTCCGTACAGATATGATGCATATGCTGCTACCCGGTATTCGGTGGTGAGCTTCTCATATGTTTCCTGTCCAATAAGATATACATGATTCTTCCCGGGACGCGCAATCTGAATTATCTCGCCTTCAGCGGCTTGGATACACCAAGCTCTAAACCTGTCCCTAACCTCCATGCTTTTTGCCAAAACCATCATATGCCTCCTCTGTACGAATAAATTTGGAAATACGTACGATTATTGTATTGCGGTGTTAGCAATTTGTCAAGTATTTATTATGTATATAACGTTTATGGCATTTGCATTGTTCCTTCTGCTGGGAACGGCTGTTAAGGTTGATCCGGCGAGCGCTGCCACGAAAAAGGACTCGGAGAAGAAAACGGTTACTGTCGAAGCGAAGGGAACAAATAAAGTTATATTCTTTGCAATGTTCCCTAAAATGAGGGGTTGTCGCATTAGAGGATGTGAGACCTCTTTTTCGTTTACATATGGGGGATAATGATGTATAATACGGAGTATGGATCGCGAGATAATCGGATGATTCAAATCCGCTTATTTGCGTGTTATTGCGCTTGACAAAGACATGGCAGAAGGAGGGTTACTTATGGATTTTGATAAGATCAAGGCGGCAGCGGCAGGTTATGAGAAGGATATGACGAAATTCCTGCGCGAGCTGGTAAAGATTCCCGGCGAGAGCGCGGAGGAGAAGGGGCATGCGGACCGTATAGCGCAGGAAATGCGTACAGTAGGCTTTGATGAGGTCATGATCGATCCTCAGGGCAATGTGATCGGATATATGGGCAATGGAAACAGGATCGTGGCTTTTGACGCACATATCGATACTGTGGGTATAGGATACCGCGATCTGTGGAAATTCGACCCTTACGAGGGCTATGAGACAGAAACCGACATCGGCGGACGCGGAACTTCGGATCAGCTCGGAGGCATAGTTTCAAGTGTGTATGGAGCGAAGATCATGAAGGATCTGGACCTTATCCCGGCTGATATTAAAGTCATGGTAGTCGGTTCAGTGCAGGAAGAGGATTGCGACGGTCTTTGCTGGCAGTATATAATACATGAGGACAAGGTGCGTCCGGAGTTCGTTGTTTCGACAGAACCCACCGATGGCGGCATTTATAGGGGACACCGCGGGCGTATGGAGATCCGCGTGGATGTGGTCGGCGTTTCATGCCACGGCTCGGCACCTGAACGCGGAGACAACGCGATCTACAAGATGGCCGATATTCTTCAGGATGTGCGCGCCCTGAATGAAAATGACGCTGCAGATACGCAAGAGGTCAAGGGTCTGGTAAAGATGCTTGATAAAAAATACAATCCCGAGTGGGAGGAAGCGAACTTCCTTGGCCGCGGGACTATCACCGTTTCACAGATATTCTATACCTCGCCCAGCCGCTGTGCGGTGGCGGACTCGTGCGCGGTATCGCTTGACCGCCGCATGACTGCGGGAGAGACCTGGGAGAGTTGTCTCGAAGAGATCCGTCAGCTGCCGGCTGTGAAGAAATACGCTAAGGATGTTACGGTCTCAATGTACAATTATGACCGTCCTTCGTATACCGGGCTGGTCTATCCGATAGAGTGCTATTTCCCTACCTGGGTGATCCCTAAGGATCATAAGATCACGAAGGCTCTCGAGGCATCATATAAGGGCTGTTACGGCGAGGAGAGGATCGGTGCTGAGGAGACCGTTGCGATGCGCAAGGCAAGGCCCCTTACCGATAAATGGACCTTCTCTACCAATGGTGTGACTATCATGGGCAGGAACGGCATCCCCTGCATAGGGTTCGGACCCGGAGCCGAGTCTCAGGCACATTTCCCGAATGAGCATACCTGGAAGCAGGATCTGGTGACCTGCGCCGCGGTTTATGCGGGACTGCCGAAGCTCTATGTTGAGCAGGGGTAAAATGCAGACCGGAGGTACTTAAAAAAGATGAAGAAAATCATATTGCATGTATCGCACAGTTTTCACGGGAGCATTGGATAAAAAAGAAAGAGATTAGATATAAAGTTAAATGATTGTTTTTGATTTGAAAGGAGAAAGACAATGAGCAATCATGCAGAAAACCTGCAGTCATACATTGACACGCTGAATAAACTTGATTTTAAAAATATGTATAACAACGACTTCTTCCTGACCTGGGAGAAGTCGGATGATGAGCTCAAGGCGCTCTTTACGGTGGCGGATGCGCTCAGAAACTTACGTGAGCGCAACATTTCCACGAAGATATTTGACAGCGGACTGGGCATTTCGCTGTTCAGGGATAATTCGACCAGGACTCGATTCTCGTTTGCATCAGCCTGCAATCTGCTGGGGCTTGAGGTTCAGGATCTGGATGAAGGCAAGTCTCAGATCGCACACGGTGAGACCGTCAGGGAAACCGCGAACATGATCAGCTTTATGGCAGATGTTATCGGAATCCGTGATGATATGTATATCGGCAAGGGCAACGCCTACATGCATGCAGTTTCCGAGGCTGTGCAGCAGGGAAATAAAGACGGCGTACTGGAGCAGAGGCCGACTCTGGTCAATCTGCAGTGTGATATTGACCATCCGACGCAGTGCTGTGCCGATCTGCTTCATTGCATACATGAGTTTGGCGGCGCGGATAAGCTTAAGGGCAAGAAAGTGGCCATGACATGGGCTTATTCGCCTTCATACGGCAAGCCGCTTTCGGTTCCGCAGGGCGTCATCGGACTCTTTACCCGTCTGGGAATGGATGTTGTGCTTGCGCATCCGGAAGGATACGAGGTAATGCCCGAGGTAGAAGAGGTTGCGCGTAAGAACGCGGCCGCATCCGGCGGTTCGTTTACAAAGGTGAACAGCATGGCGGAAGCCTTCAAGGGGGCGGATATCGTATATCCGAAGAGCTGGGCTCCTTTTGCGGCCATGGAGGAAAGGACAGACCTGTACGGAAAGGGCGATTTTGACGGGATCAAGGCTCTGGAGAAGAGACTGCTCACGCAGAATGCGACCCATAAGGACTGGGAGTGCACGGAAGCACTGATGAAGCTGACTGGAGACGGTTCCGATGCATGGCGTTCACCTGTCGGCAGTGCTGACGGTAACCACGGCCAGGCAATGTATCTGCACTGTCTGCCCGCGGATATCACTGACGTGAGCTGTGAGGCCGGAGAGGTGGCGGCTAGCGTATTTGACCGCTACAGGACTCCTCTTTATAAGCAGGCTAGCTTTAAGCCCTATATCATAGCGGCCATGATATTCCTGGCGAAGGTAAAGGATCCGGCAGCAGCGCTGAAGATGCTGGAAGAGAAGGGTACCCCTCGCAGGATGATATTTTGATCATATTTTGATGTATCATAAACAGTATTACGGATTTTTTGACCTCCGGCACCGCAGAAGAGGGGATGTCTGCGGTGCCATGATTGTTATTTGATATACCTGCCAGTTTTTTCTGGCGAATT
>JAILRI010000164.1 GCA_024698555.1 Lachnospiraceae bacterium | reverse complement strand
GGTCTTTAAAGTATGTCCCTTAGAGGTAAGGTAAGCAGCCGGATCATAAACACCCTCGCCTGCTACAGCCTTTGACCACTCAGCGAGCATATCCGCGCGCTCTTCGGGAGTGCAGAAATCATCGGAGATGATCATGCCCTTAAGGCGGTCATCATCATTGCCCCACTGAACGTAAGGAACGGTTCTGGGCGCAACCCTGCTGATAGTGTAGGCACCACCCTGAGTGGTGGTAGGGATCATAACTGCCGAATCAAGAAGATATGCCTCTGCCTGTGCAAAGTAAAGGAATCTCTTGTCGATGCTGTCTGCTGCCTTGGCCTTCTGGCTGTACTCAGCGTAACCGCCGAGAACCTGCTCATAAATGTCCTCATCATCTGCGCGAACATACTCAGCGGGCTTTGCGGGCTCCTCAGTAATATCGGCAGCTGCTTCCGCAGGAGTGCTCTGAGGCTGCTCAGCCTTTGTAGGCTCCGGGGTAGGCGTATCTGCGCCGATCTGGATTTCTGAGTCTTCTCCCTTGTCTGCAGGCGCGTCATTCTTCTTTGCGCATGCGCACATGCTTACAACGAGAGCGAGAACCAGAATCAAACTTAAAAGTTTCTTCATTTCTTTTTCTCCTCCTTTTCTATATGCCGGTAATTTTATGAATTTTTTAGATTTTGCAACCGACATTCTCAATTATTATACTATTCTTTTTTTAAAAATCAACCCCTTTTTCACTTTGGAGCCGACAGCACGATTTTCTCGGATTCCATCGTAACCATGATCTTGTTGTCCTTGAGCTCGAGTTCATCCAGCATATGACGGGGCACCTGAAGTCTTCCGGCGCGGTCCACGATCACGTATTCCTCCTGGGTCTCCTCTTCGAGCCAGTTGACCTCGCCCGAAGCGAAACGGTCGGCATAGCGTTCCTTAAGTATCCTCTCGCTGCTGATCTTCCCGTCCCTGATCGCCACGACGCGTCCAACCTTTTTGGAAAGCTCCACATCATGGGTAACGATGATGATTGTCTGTCCGTATTCGCTGTTCAGACGCCTGAACACATCAAAAATATAATCGGCTGTCTTACGGTCGACCGATCCTGTAGGCTCGTCCGCCAGCAGCAGCTTGGGCTGGTTGGCAAGCGCTATGGCGATGGCGATACGCTGCTGTTCTCCGCCTGAAAGCTGTGAAAGCCTGCTGTTCTTGCGATGGCTCATCCCTACCAGATCGAGGAGCTCCTCAGCCCTTTTCGCTTTTTCCTTAAAACCGGTCAGATGCATGGGAGTCATTATATTTTCAAACGCGGTCAGATACGGCAGCAGATTTCTGGCGTTGTTCTGCCAGACAAATCCAACGGTATTCCTCTTGTAAAGATCCTTTTCCTTCGTGTTCATCTTGAAGAGATCCTTGCCGTCCACATACAGCTTCCCGGCGCTGGGTTCGTCAAGACCTCCCAGCATATTTAAAAATGTGGACTTTCCGGAACCGCTGTTACCTATGATGGCTGTCAGTTCACCCTTATCCACCCTTAAGTCCAGCCCCTGCAGCGCCAGAACCTCCAGATCGCTCGTCTTATATATCTTTACCAGATTCTCCGCCAGCACCATGGGCCGGTTTTCTTCCATGCTAATATTAGCGTTATCCATACAGTCACCTATTTAAGCTCCCTGACCCTCGTAAATATCCGTCCGGGAATATATTGCGATACAAAAGCTCCTTCAAAAAGCTGCTTACGACTGAAATTCCTCACGTGACCCGATCTCACCGTTATCGATCGTAAACGCCGCGTCTCCCGCCGACATGAGTGAGGTATCATGAGTAGTCATTACGAACGTAACTCCCTCTTCCCGCACCAGATTTTTAAAAATATTGACTACGCTGACAGCAGTGGCGCTGTCCAGCTCAGCCGTCGGTTCATCCGCAAAGATCACGTCAGGTTTATGGGCAATGGCTCTGGCTATGGCAACTCTCTGCTGCTCGCCGCCGGAGAGCTCCTGCGGCATATGATCTACTCTCGCCGAGAGTCCTACCATCCTCAGACACTCATGTACCCTGCTCTTCCTGTCCCCGTCATAACCGGAAAGTCTCAGGGAAAATTCAACATTTTCATACACCGTCATCATCGGGATCAGAGACACCGACTGAAATACAAAGCCGAAATGCTTACGGCGCAGCAGTTCCTTTTCCTTGTCGCTTAAGGAGAGAACATCCCGGCCGTTAAATATAAGCTTCCCGTCGTTCGGAGCGTCCAGTACGCCCAGAATATTCATGAGCGTAGTCTTGCCCGAGCCCGAAGGTCCTTTAAGTATGGTAAGTGCTCCCCTCGGAACCTTTATGCTTATATTTTTCAGCACATGCAGCTTTTCTCCGCCTGAAAGGTCAAATATCCTGTTGACTTTTTCGGTCTCGATTATCGCGTCATTCATTTTATCAATCCTCTCCAAGCTTCAATGCCTGCGAAATCTTCATCCTGAATACCTGGTGGATCAGTATCGCCAGACAAACGGCAAACATCAGCATTACAATGATCACAAGTCTTGCGATATCACTGCCCTTCGTGATCAGCTCCAGCGGCAGTACCCTGTCCGCTGCAGAGTATGCGATCTGGATGATCGGAACAAAGAGGTAAGATGCCAGCCATCCTATTCCCAGACCGAAGGCTATGCCGAAGAGACCTGTGAAAACCTGCTCATTGACCAGCATGCGTATCACCTCGCCCCTGCTCATACCCATAGCTCTGAAAATACCGAACAGCAGCTCCCTTGATCTGATGGAAAGCATCCAGTATATCACGTATCCGATGGCACATACCAGCACTATGGTGATAAAACTCATGGTCAGAATACCGTTGGTTCCCTGGAACAGCGGCTGAGCGGCAATCTCCTCTTTTTCGTGGGCAGTGTCCGTATAATCGGTTACCGGAACCTTGTTATAGTCAACAAAATCATAATAGGCATCCGTATTCCCGCCCATATTGAGCCAAACTTTGTAAGGGAATACGCCCACCTTTTCCTGAACCGTGGAAAGATGAGCAACGATCAGGAAATTATCTACTATGCTGGTGCTGTTATCTTCCCTGATGATCACACCGGTCGGTCTGTATGACGGCCAGAAATCCACAAATCCATAAACAGTAGCCGTTATCTTGCCCTGTATGGGACCGTCATTTATATCATAAGTTATCTTATCTCCCAGCTTGAGGCCGTATTTATCACGGAAATTGGAAGACATAAGTACTGCGTCCGGATTCTTTGAAAGCACATTCAGATAATCATAATAATCGTATTTTAAGAGTCCGTCCTTCATCTTCGCGGTTTCGCCGAAGCTCCTGGTCTCTATGGCCATAAGTGAGGTATCTATCGTTTCCTTATCGAGCTTAACCGAAACAGCGTCATCGGTAAATACCTTTGCCGCGCCCTGACAGTCAAGCTGTCCGTATTTGCCAAAATCCGGCTCGGTATATACCAGCTCCTCCTCACGCTCGACTGAGACAAAGGCAGCGTTGTTTTTCCAGTATTCCTGCATTACGATATCGGCACCGCTCACATATTCGATATTGTTCTCGGCATTTGCGAGTATGGTGCGCGCAACCGTTGTGTTAAACAGTCCCAGAGCTACCGTAAGAACCAGGAAGACCATGATGAACGCCTGCTTGTCTCCTGTCCTGATAAGCTGAAGGAAGGACGCGTATCCGGCCGGCTGCCAGTATTTCTTTCCCGCGGTATAGATCAGCTTCACGATCAGCCGGTGGAGACGCAGGGAAATAAGTCCTGCTCCGAGTATGAACAGCGATGAGCTGAGGAACAGCAGGGGATCCAGAGACTGCCCCGACATAACCCTCACCAGCAGTTCATCCTGTCTGGATGAAAATGAATACAGACCGTAGAGTGACACTCCCAGCATAATAAAATCCAGATATAACTTCTGCCAGAGAGGTTTTGAGCTGCGGCTCTTTTTGCGCTTTACCGCAACTATACTGGACCTGTCCTTTTTAAATACAGGCAGCAGGGTCATGAGCATCGATACCACGACTGCGATAGCGGCATATTCGAGTACCTGACCCGTAAATTCAACGGTCAGCGATCTGGGCGAATCAAACTGAAGGAATGCGCTGGAAGCGCCCAGTATCTTACATATCAGCGCTCCGAACGGAAGTCCTGTAACGAAGGAAACTCCCGAAAGCACCAGTGACTGGTAGAAATACATCCTGACTATCTGTCTTCTGGAGGCACCCCTGCTCTTCAGGAGGGCTATTTCATTGTCTTCCATTTCCAGCATCTGCTGCGAGATCATGAAAATGAAAGCGCACAGAAGCACTATCACCGGCACCTGAAGTATCGACAAAGTCGCGTCAATACGTTTTTCCTCGCCTTCAAACTGCTCCAGTAAAGGGATGTAGGCAGGTTCCTCTATGGATGAATATACAGACTTATATTCACCCGCCATATCCTTTGATATCTGCAGGATACGGGCCACATTTTCAGGACGGAGCTGCGTATAATCAAGCAGTATGATACGTTTTACGTCATACTGGTATTTATCTGCCCCCTGATAGGCAAACTGTTCGCTGAACAGACCGTCATCGATCAGAACGCAGTCCTCATATGTATCAGGTCCGTCTACCCAGAAGGGATCGTCCGCGTCCTCATATGAGAATATGCCCGATATCCTGATCTTTACATTTTCACCGTCGGATCTTTTAAGCTTCGTAAATTCAAGCTCCTCACCTACCACCAGATTCAGCGTGACCATGGCAGACTGCGAGATCATCGCCTCCATGAACCCGTCGTCGGTCATCTGCCCTGAAGGCAGTTCACCACTGAGCATCCTGGCATGAGAGCCTATATCCTTTATCGATGCTATCGAAATACGCTGTTCATCGACTATGCCCTTATGAACATTGATGGAAACCGCTCCGTTCAGTGTCATTCTGCGAAAGCAGACATCTGCGACCTTGGCCAGCCCAAACTTTTCAGGCAGCGTATCCGAAAATTCCGTGATCTTGCGGGTACTTTCCAAACCGGCGCGCTTCCTGACCAGTCCCGTGGTACGTATGGTCATGGGATAATCATTGCTCTTTTCCACGCTGTTGGCGAACAGATCTGTAAGCATACGTCTGCGAGCCGCGTCCTGATACATAGGATGGCTGACCGCGATGGCTATCAGCAGGATATTGCCGATCAGCAGGCTCGCCACCATCCACTTTTTATGTAGGATCCTCTGTAATACAAGATGAAACATATTTCTCCCTTTCGTAATTACTTAGTGATCACCGTTTCTCCCTCTTCTACGCCCGAAACGGCCCAGTAATCCTCGGCATTGTTGCCTCCGCTGACGATATAGCGCTTATTCTGCATTCCGTTTTCATAAACAAACACGTACAGTCCCCGGCTGTCGGTAAACACGGCTGATTTGGGAACCAGGAGCGCCCCATCGACATGCTGTGACTCGTATCTTACTATTACATCCTCGTCTACCTTAAATCCGCTCACATCCCCGGTCAGCTCCACATAGTTTACGGTTCCGATGAGATTGCTTGAAAGTGAGGGACTGATCAGGGAAGTCACCCTTCCTTCGACATTTCTTGAATCCCCTGCTTTGTTGATCGCGGCATAGACCTTCTGGTTAAAGGCCAGATCCTCACCGCCGCTGTATATCCGCAGATGAATGTGTTCGGTATCATAAACGGCACACATATATGCCCAGCGTCCGAGAGTGTCACCGGCTCTGTATCTGTTCATTCCGGCGACCCTGCCGGTAGCGGGAGCTGTTATATACTGCTCTTCGTTGAGCTGTTTATAGGTGGAAAGCTTGGCTTTATTGGCTTCGATCTTATCGTTGCGCCTGTTCAGTTCTTCATTGAAGCTCACTTCCAGTCTGTCATGCAGAAGCTTCGCCACTCTTCTGTCGGCTTCGTAAGCCGAAGTTTTGGACAGGTTATCATACCTGAGCAGGAGCTCGTTATTGGTCTCGATGTAGCTCTCGAGCATCTCCTCATCCGAAGCGATCTGACTTTCCAGCTGCTCGATGTTCTCTGTCTGCGCGTACACCTTGACCTGTGCTATCGGATCTCCCCTCTGCACATCAGAACCGTTGGAGACCAGGAATTTCACAAATTCCACGGTACCGGTATCGATCGTATTTAAAACATAGTCAATATTTTCATAATCAATAGTGGCCTTGCAGGACGAATTGACTATAAAGGTGCCCTTGCGCACGACAGCGGTCGATACATTTTCAACCAGCTCCTCGCCGAGAGCGCCAAAATAAAGATCTTCATTGTCAAAACGTGAATCCGCTTCTTCATCCGCCAGAGCCATTCCGGGTAAAAACGCGTACACGGACAGACAAAACGCCATAAGCAGCGCGATCGTTTTTTTGCTAGTTCTTGACATAGACTAACGCTCCTTCCTCCAGTCCGTCCAATATTTCTATATAGGCAAAATCCGATATTCCGGTGGTAACATTCCTCTTTACGCGTACATTGTCCTCGATCACATACACAAACTTACCGGAGCTGTCGGAATAGATCGCGTTGATCGGTACTGCCAGAACATCGGGCTTATAGTCGGCAACCGTGATCACTGCCGCGTAATCACCCGCTTTAAAATTGCCGGAGCCCTTTATCCTGAATTTGGACATCAGCGTGATGTCATTGACAGACAGCTCCTTTAACTGTGACTTTGAATAGGGAACATACTCCAGTTCATATCTCTTGCCGTTTATCAGGGCATAATACTCATACAGCCCCTTGACCTTCTTTTCATTGATGTATTCACAGGTGAGCATCAGCTCGCCGTCCGCGTCGATCGCAACTACACTGGTCCCGGCTTTCATAAAGCCCTTACTGTTTACATTGGTCGCGGCCAGGACAACACAGTCCCTGGGAGCGGTGATATAATGATAGCCTATATCGTCTTCCGCCATGTACGCCAGCTTGTCTTTCTTCAGTTTGAGCTCCAGTTCCGCGGTTTCCTTTTCATGTCTTATCTTTATCTCTTTTTCCTCGACATCCTCACCGGCCAGCAGGGCAAGCTCCAGATCGGCGTCAAGCTTTT
Organism: Lachnospiraceae bacterium; assembly: GCA_024698555.1. Lineage (GTDB taxonomy): Bacteria > Bacillota > Clostridia > Lachnospirales > Lachnospiraceae > RUG11977. Next base: position 1,445 of record JAILRI010000164.1, on the reverse strand, counting down.
TAAAATACTCACTGTTGCTCTCTTCCTTACGCTTGATCTCATCCTTCAGGCGGTTCATGGCGTCATAATTCCTGCTGACCAGTGAAGCAAGCACCTCGCCTTCTTCCACGGATGTGCCCGCGTTCACATAAAGACCGTACAGATAACCGTCCGTATCGAAAGATATTTCTTCTACGGCAGGCAGTATCCGCCCGTTATAGACGCTGATATTGTTCAGATCAAGCCTCTCGGCCCGGGTACTTTCCAGTTTGGCATTGACTGAATTCAGCAGTTCTTTTCCGTCATTTCCCGAAGCGGAAGAACATCCTGCCAGAAGTACTGCCAGACCCAGCAGCATTACCTTTTTAACATGCGCAAATGCTTTCATCAGATCATCCCTTCCTTTATTGGAATAAAGTGTTTTCAGGTCTTGCCTGACGCAATATAACCGATGAGTGCAGGTCTATCCCGCTGAGTATTTCCACATAATCGTTGCCCATAAGCCCGACTTCCACTTTTTTAAGCTCTCTTACCCCATCATCGGACAAAGTGAACACATAATAATATTCATCAGTGTTATATACAGTGGCTTTGGGAAGCGAAGGAACCTGTTTACGCTCATCCAGGAGCACCGATACATTTCCCCTCGCGCCTATCGACAATGAATAATCCGGTTCATCGAGCTCAAAAACAACCCTGCCCGATTCATCCATATCTGTAACCGTAACAGGATAAGAGTTGCCGTTGCTCATGACCACTTCAGCCTTATCACCTGTGCTGAGCAGCTGCGCGGCCTTCTCGCTGTTTCCGATAAACGCGCATACGCTTGTATCGATTATGGTCATTACCACGGTTCCCGAAGTTGATGTCCATTCAGCCAGATCCTCCTTAATAGAGGAAACAGTACCGTCCATCCCCGCATAAAGCTTTGACGCCTCTATGATCGCGGTATCCTTTTCTATCCTTTCATTGGCGTATTCTATTGAAGAATTGTATCCTATGACCTTCTCCTCGCAATCCTCCTTCTGGAGGATGTAGTCTTCCTTCGCCGCAAGGGAAAATCTGGAGGAATTGATCCTGGAATCATAAAAATCTATCAATTCCTGAGTCTGCTTCAGCTTCAGCTCATTTTGAAGGATAGAAGAATTCATTTCAAACACTTCATCCTCAAGATCGGATACATCAAGCTCCGCAAGCAGATCCCCTTTCCTGACCTCGCTGCCTTCATCAGCATAAACATAAGCCACACGGCGTCCATTTACGGAAAACGACAGCTTCTGCTCATTCAGCTGCGAATAAGTGCAGGAAATGGTCTCGAACAGATCGACATCCCTTAAATCCACCAAGGCCAGATCATACTTTTCGGAAACATCCTCGGTAACGATCTTGACAGTCCTGGCTTTCTCCTCACGGCCGCAGCCGGCAAGCAATCCCGCAGACAGGCAGATCACCAGTATCAGTACAGC
>JAILRI010000148.1 GCA_024698555.1 Lachnospiraceae bacterium | reverse complement strand
ACAGATACCAAACTTTATATCAGAACGGCACAGACTACGAAGAAACCGTCATCTCTTATCGCAAGCGTACATAGATCACCGTTTTATCCGGAGCTGCTTTTTCTGTCAGCTTAACTGTCTTCTGTTTCTTTACGGCTACCCATTTTGAAGTATTCAGATCAAATGTTTTTGACGGTGTTATCACACAGTACTCAAACATGTTTGATTCGGAAGCAGTCTCGAATTTGATCTCAAGCTTCTTACCCTCGGAATCGAAAGCATAGCTGACATCCTTGCCGGAGGCACCGACATCGGGAGCGCCTGTCTGTCCCGGGATCACTACGCTTGCGATAAGAGATGACGGTTTCTTCGTAGTCTGTGCCGTTCTGATATAAAGTTTGGTATCTGTTCCTTCCTTACCGTCCTTATAAAACGATCCGGGAGCCATATCCGCTATCGACATCGCCTTCTCGCAGCTTTTCCAGGTTCCTTTAAGATCAGTGGTATATTCCATGCTGTCTTTAGTATTGGCGGTAAGCTTTGTCATGTTTATCTTGATGGAAGGCGCCGAGCCAAGCTTGGTAATGGAAACGCTGACCTCCTTGCCGGGGCGCTCTCCCATATTGTCGGCTCCGGTTCCCTGAGTCTGTCCTGTTTTAAAGATCAGCTTCGCGCCTTTAAAACGCATGGCCGCGACATCTGCCAGGAACGCTTTATAGTCATTGCTGTTCCGGTCGAAGGGTACTGACCTCCAGTTATAATCCGTGGACTTTCTCCAGTAAAAATTGGTCGCTCCTGAAGTAGTAGTGATATCAAAATCACCGCTCGCCTTATCAAACTTAACCTTCAGTGAACTGTTCTGTTTGGGAAGCGTAAAATTCTGTTCGGTCTTGACCTTGTCGCCTTTTAAGTACACCTTTACATCGGCACTGGGATTGGCCCACGAGATATCCATCTCTATGTAATCCTTGCCGCTCTCATCGGTGCAGCTGATCCCTTCCACTTCTTTCCAGGTTTTTCTGGCATCCGTGCTGTAATACGCGACTCCGTTACCATTTTTATATATGGCGACGGTAAGATCGTCATAATCGGTTTTCCCTATAGTAACCTGTGTCGCCTCATCGGCAAGGACCGGATAACCTCCGGCAAACGCTGTCTGAAGGATGAGCAGCGCTGACAATAAAATTGCTAAAAAGCTTTTCTTTTTCATGATACGCTCCTCCCTTCTTTAGCTGTTCGGACGGGTCAGTGTCAGAATATAGCCCCTCTTGATGGAATAACCGTTATTAAAAATGATATTTACCTGTTCCGTTTTCGGCCCGGTCGGTGAGACCGCATCGCTGGCATCTTTCATCTTTCGTACCGAAAGCCATACACTTGAGCCGTCAGCGTCCAGCAGGATGGATTCACCCGCCCAGGTCACATCCATGACCGTGAGTCCCTCGTAGCCATCCAGGATATCAAGTGTGATCATATAGTCTTTGTTGGGCTCGGTAACTGTTTCCGTGGTTTCGCCGTTGGTAACCGTTACCGTTTTCTCCGCGGGTATTTCGGTGATCGCTATAGTCCTGCCGGTCGAGTTCTTTGAAAGCGTAGCGCATCGTATCAGCTTCATGGTGACACTGTCGATCACTTCACCGTTGTTCAGGCTGACGATCAGCTTCTCAGCGGTATCTCTGGCGGTAATAGTCGTTGTTTTTTCAATCTCGTCAGCATAGAGCGTGATCACGGCGTAACGTATCTCCCTGCCGGAGGCATCTGTCTTGGTGCAATACTCAGCCTTGTAATTGGAGCCGTCGTTGGCAAGCACTACATTGTCGTACATAATGCTCTTTACGGCAACGTCTTCATCGTTTCCCGCGACGGGATTCTTCGGCGTACCGAAATCTATCTTGAATTTGAACTCATTCTGATCCGCGTCACGGAAATCTTCATATCCGGCAGTTCCGTAAATGCGGTTTGACTGGAAGATACGCTCTATCTCAGTAGTATATCCGATCCTGTCGCCGTAAGCCGTATAACCGTTCCATGAAAGCTCGGCAGCTATCTCTTCCATAGCGGCGGTACCGGAAGGATTGTTCACCTTCGATGCGCCGTATAACTGAAGGCTGACCAAAGATTTATCTTTTTCGACCTCAGCTGAAGCGCCTATGGTATAGAGAACCGTGAACAGACCGCTGTTTACTGTCGAACCGTTACTGTCAAAGCTCTGGGCGTATTGATCTATAGCCGCGGTAGACATGATCGTGGTCGTTATCAGATATTTCCTGTCAGGATCGGATTGATCATTGTTCAACGCAACCGTACTCCTGAAATCAGATGAAGAAAGCTGAACCTTATGGGTCCCGTCATCGAATCTGATGGCAGAAATATTTGATTCCGAAGGACTGTAAAGCACAAATGTCATATACTTGCCGGGATTATCCTTATTGCAGACGCCGGCTATGCTCTTCATCTCGGTGCCCTCGGCGGCAGAAACATCACCGGGATAGGTGATCACTGCCAGCCTCATGGCATCGGAGGCAAGTCTGTACTCATCATTTCCAAGACTCTTATACGCTTTACGTCTAATATATACTTCGCTCGAATTATCTACGTTATCCTTCTTCTGGCTGATGATCACTTCTGCCGTGGAAGCGATCTCATGCCACTTGATCTCGTCATGATTCCGGAGCGTTATTCCTGCCTCGATATCGTCTGCGTTGATTATGCAGTATTCATAAGGATTGGTCGAACTGGCCTTTTCCGCCTTTATGGCGAAGGTCGTAGAGCTTCTGTATTCGAGCTTGCAGGAACCCTTCTCTTCGTTTGTGAGCATCTGCCTGGCAGGGATCCTGACAGTAGTGATGTTTGATATCTGCTTTGAAGCGGTTGCCTTTGTACGGAACTGAACATAAGTATCTTCAGGATCAACAGCCGCCATAGACTTGCTTGCAAACTCCTCTAACGGCTTGTCAGCGTTTTCAGTTACTTCTACCCAGCTGTTTTCATCGATAACAGTTCCGTCCTTATCGGTATATCTGTATTCCATACCCTTGACCAGTGAAATGGTCAGCCAGGAATCGTTGATAGTGATGGTAGGCGCTGCCGATTTCTTCGGTATGGCAAGTGATAACTCCTTGCTCGGTCTTGAACCCGGATTGGCTCCCGTACCGTTTACAGGCGCTATGCGCAGCAGGATAGTCGCTCCATTGGGTATCATGCTGCTGATCTTGTTCTTAAAATCCTCCTGGGAAGTGATCGCCATCCAGCGCATTCCGTTCTTTTTCTTCCATTCTACGGTAGCATTATCCGCTCCGGTGAAGGTAACGGTTCCTTCGGAAGGATTATAGACCGCCTTGAAACTGGTAATCTGCTTCGGAATAGTAACCTTGATGGGATCGGTCGAAGCGTCTCCCTTGAGGGAAAGGACATAGTCCTTCGTAGATTTTATCCATGAAATATCAAATGTCACGGTATTGTCATCAGCCTTGACCACAGGGACATATTCCCATTTCTTCTGCTTGCCGTCGGAAATATAAAGCATGCTGTCCTCTGCCTTCATCTGAACCGTGATGGTGCTGTTGGAATAATCGATCTGCGTAACACTGACCTCTGCAGCCAAGGCCGGTACAGCAGCCGTAAACACAGCGGCTGCGGCCATCAGAACAGCGGCAGCAGTTACCGCAAGAAATCTATTCATATATCCGATCAGGTTGTTCATTATAGGTTTCATAATGGCCTTCCCTTCCCGATCCGGAAGATTCCGGACCTCTCATAAAAATCAACACTCTACACTATATTATATCGGTAAGATCATATAAAAAAAGTAGTTTTTTGAATAAAATAATAAATATTTTTCTGTCTTTTTCGCGAAACTTATTGTACAATATGTTTCGGCTCGATAAAAATCGTTTTCATTTTTGTGCCACTGTAAAAATATGGTTAATCATTTAACCTCATAACAATAATATTCATTAAAACCGGAGAAAAAGTAAAAATGTTATATCTTATACCGTCCCTGATGGACTACTCACACATTCTGACCTTATGCGGAGTACTGCTTTCCTTTTTTCTGACCGTTTTTATCACCAATGCTGTCAAAGGCAAGCTTCCCACCGATATAGGACGTGCCTACGCAGTCAACGCGCAGGCTGCCAAGGGTAAGCCACGTGGGGCAGGAATAATTTTCGTACTCATTTCAGCTGTACTCATGATGATCTTCTGCCGCCTGAGCATCGAATACGCGGTATATGCGGTCATGCTGGTCTGCGCCATGCTGTCGGGTTATCTCGATGATGCTTCGCGCAATCCCTGGAGCGAGTACAAAAAGGCACTGATAGATCTGGTTATATCAGTGATCACAGCCCTTATCTTCGCCCTGTGCAACGGTACCGATATAAAGCTCCTGATCATGGGAACCACAGTCACACTGCCTGTTTGGCTGTATGTAATACTTGGGTCTGTTCTCGTCTGGGCCTCGATCAACGTGACCAACTGTACCGACGGTGTTGACGGTCTTTCATCCACCTTGTCGCTCATCTCGCTGGGCGGTTTCGCTTACGCTTTTTCACGGCTTGGCGCCGCAGACGCGGGATTTATACCGGCTATATTAATTTTTGCCGCTTCCATAGCCGCGTATCTTCTGTTCAATGCCAGCCGCAGCCTGCTGCTCATGGGGGATGCAGGTTCCAGGGCTATCGGCGTGTTTTTTGCCATATGCTCCATGAAATCCGGTTCTCCGCTGATATTCCTCGCGCTGTGCCTTGTATTCATACTTGACGGAGGATTGGGACTGATAAAAGTCGCGTTGAAGCGCTTTCTCAAAATAGAAATATTTGTCAACACGCGTATGCCCCTCCATGATCATTTCCGCAAGAATAAATCCTGGGATGACGCCCAAACCGTCGCCAGGTTCATGATAATCCACCTGCTTGTGGTCTTTGTCACGCTCTGGCTTCTGGTATAAAGCTTAAGGTCAATACAGCAGGGGGCTGAATAGTTGCGTTTTTTATAACAATAATTGAGAAGTCGGTCACAGTTATTGGAATTGACAACAGCCGCATGAAAGGCTATCATTTTGCACTATAGTCACATATTTATGTACACGAGGATAAGGAAATGAAGAAAAGAATTCCCGCATTGATCATATCATTATTACTGCTTATATTATGTCTGGCCGCATGTACAGGGAAAACACCGGGAACCGGAGAGACCGGATCAAGCCCGACCGAAGCTCCGGATGGAGGCAAGGCTTCCGTAACAAAGCAGCCCACCTACCCCGGACAGAAGAAACCGTCTCCCACCCCTACCCTGGCACCGCTTCCCGTGGATGAGGACAGCTACGAAGAAGTTCCCGCTGCGGAGCCTTCAGTATTTTGCTGCGGTTTACGTTTCGGTGCGGATGGAAGGTTTGCCTTTGACCGTGACAGCACTTTCTACACGACCGATGTCGAGCTTACCATAGAAGCTCCTGCGGGCGCGGTCATTTACTATACTCTGGACGGAAGAGAACCCGGTCAGGACAGTTCGGTTTACTCAGAGCCTCTTACCTTTGAGGCACACGGTGGAAGCTTCCCCGACGCAGTCACTTTACGGGCAAAGGTTCTGTATGCTGACGGCACCTGGTCCGACGAAGCCGCCAGGACGTTCCTTGCGGGCACGAAGCTTACAGGACGTTTTTCAACTTTGGTCTTTTCTGTCTGCGGCGATCCCGATGAACTTACCGAAGGACCCGACGGCATCTTTTTCGGAGAGAATTACAAACAGAGAGGCAGAACCAGTGAACGTAAGGTCTTCATTGAGGTCTGGGATGAGCATGGCGAGAATCTTATTTCTCAGTTCGGCGGAGTCAGGATCTACGGAGGTTATTCAAGACAGTCGACCATCAAATCCATGAAGCTGTTCTCCCGCAAGTCCTATGATCCCGAACATAAGAATTTCAAGCTTGAAGCCTTTGAAACCCCCAAGCTTGACGGTTCCAACGAATATATAAGAAAATATGACAAGCTGGTGCTCCGCAACTGCGGTAACGACAATCAGTTTGCCTTTATAAGAGACGAGTTAAGCCAGCTTCTGGCCAAAAAAGCAGGTTTTGAATGCTATGAGGCAGTTCTTCCTGCCGTAACTTACCTGAACGGTTCATATTACAATTTCTACTGGCTTCATGAAAACTATTGTGACAAGTATTTCAGGGAGAAGTTCGGTGATGCCGAGGGAGAATTTGTAGTACTTGAAGGCAAGGATCAGATAAAAGATGATGACGACGAATACCAGAACGAGGTAGACACCTACAATAAAGCCTATGCCCGCTTCAGTACCGGTGACCTGACCGACGATAAGTTATACGCCGAGCTGTGTGAGTTTATGGACGTGGAAAGCTATCTGGATGTGTTTGCATGGAATATAAGTCTCAACAACTGGGACTGGCCCAACAACAATTTCAAATGCTACCGTTATGTCGAAGCCGATGAGCGTACTCTGAATAAAGATGACGCAGTGCTCACTCCTTCATCCGAGCAGTTTGACGGACGCTGGCGCTATCTGCTCCACGACATGGATTACGCCTACGGTCTGTATAATCAGGACAAGACCCAGGCGAACTACAATATCCTGCGCGTGGTCATGAATAAGAACAACGAGCGCTATTCTCCGCTCTTCACGGCGCTTATGCAGCGCAGGGACTGCCGTGATTATTTCCGCGGCCGCGTATACGAATTCTGCAAGAATTCTTTCTCCGAAAACGCGATCATATCCGCATATAAGGAGCTCCATGCAACACGTGAGAAAGAGCTCTCCTATTACTACGAATTTCTTGAAAGGGTGAACAGGAAGGGTGATTCCACCATATGGACCACCGAAGATAACTACGCCGGCAATGAGGAACAGATATTTGAGTTTGCCAGGGAGCGTTCATCCTATGCCCTGCAGCATCTCGAAGAGCTGCTGCCCGCCATAACGGACGAACCTGCCGCTGTTGATGAGCCGGCTCCCGCAGAAGAATCTGCTGACACTGCGGAACCTGTTGCTGACGAGACATCCGGAACCGACAACTAGTACATCGATCGCGAAATAACTGGACTAATGCGCCGAATGCTTGCCCGAGAGTACATGTCTGAAAACGCAGACGTAGCGGGCTACGGCGAGGCTTTCAGGCGTGTGCTATCGGGATAAGTAGGCAAGCATTCGGTCCAG
>JAILRI010000212.1 GCA_024698555.1 Lachnospiraceae bacterium | reverse complement strand
TTTGCCGCGGTTATGGTGATGTCCGGACCATCGGCTACCAGACAGGTTCCTTCCTCATCTCCCGACTTGATACCATTTTTACAGTCAGCGTTGAGGGTCAGACTGCCGGTACCGGTCAGGTAAACGTTCGCTCCATCCTTGACTTTGAGTACGGCTCCATCGAACGCATCGGCCACAGCTTCGTCAGTAGAGGTTTCATCCGATGGATCTTCGGCATCGGTAAGGGTGACTGTTCCATCAATTACTATCTGCGCTTCGGCTCCTTTATTTACCGAAACCGTCGCTGATGATGTACTGGTCAGATCAAGATCCTGAAGGATCAGCACAACACCGGTCACACCCTTCTTGACTGTAATGCTTCCGTCAGAACAGCTTCCTGTGACTATGTAGGTTCCCGACTCGCTGATCGAAACCGTATTATCCGTATCCGACATCACGATCGTGGAAGCATTCTCATAATCGGCAGTTAATGAAGCCGCAGTGCAGGTAACATCACTGGTTACGATTTCAGAAGCACTGTCTGCCATTTCCACGTTCATCTGTCCGGGAACTCCCTGCCATCCGTCTAAACCTTCGGAAAATCCAGGCATTCCGAATGAGTTGTTGTCAGCATTCTGAAAATAACCAAATCCCGGATCGGTTTGAGACGTTGCAGTGTCGGCTAAAACTGATGCCGAAGGTACAGCAAGTGAAAATGCGGTTACGATTCCTATGGTTTTTATGATTGTTGTCTTTTTCATAAGACCACCTCCTTTTCTTTTGACAACATCATATAACCCTATTATGAAACGCGTATGCAGGTAATATGAAATGTATATGAAATCGTAACTGTTCAAAATTCTCTGCTAAAACCTTATTCGGTAAAGAGTTGAACAGTTATGTGACATCAAATGTCAATGACAAATAAGCGTCACATATTGTTCCAAACCGCTTTTCATGATACCATATTTTGTATCAATCGGCCGGTTTTTGAGCCGTATACAACGAAAGGAGAATGTGATGAAGAAGAATCATTTATTCAAAATGCTTGCGGTCACACTGGCGCTCGCGCTCGTCATCGGGGCTCTGCCTGTGGCAGTAAGTAAGGCCCGGGCCGCGACCAAGACCAGCGGCGACTGGGAGTATGAAGTAGACGGCAATAAGGCAACCATTACCAAATATAACGGTGATAAGGATACCGTTACCGTTCCGTCAAAGCTTGGCGGCAAAGCAGTTGTAAAGATCGGAAGATACGCGTTTGAAAAGAACAAGAGCATAGAGACCGTTAAGATCCCGAAGGGCATAACCGAGATTGGAAGATCCGCGTTTTCCGACTGCATCAACCTTACCAAGGTAGTGTTCGCAAAGAAGATCAAACTGAAAAAGATAGAAGACAGCGCTTTTTCCAGCTGTTATTCGCTGACCACCATTAAGATCCCTTCAACGGTCACCGAAATCGGCAGCAGCGTGTTCAGTTACTGCAAGTCACTTAAAAGCATGACTTTTCCTGCAAAAGCCACAACGCTCGGCGATAGCATGTTTTACAATTGCGAGAATCTTGAAAGTGTCACTGTAAAAGGCAAGATCACAAAGCTTCCCGACAGCTTCTTCTGGGGCTGTAAATACCTCGATAAATACTCCATCCCGGACACGATCAAAGAGCTTGGGGATGCCTGCTTCGGCGGATGTGACCAGCTGATCGAGATCACCGTTCCCGCCAGCTGCGAGAAGGTCGGGACGCACGCGTTTTCATTCTGCGAAAGCCTGGAAAAGATCGATTTCGGAAAGAATACCGTGGAGCTTGGCTATGAGCTGTTCCTCAGCAGTCCGAATATCGAAACACTGATCATTCCGTCCGCAACAAAGACCTTTAACGAAGGCATTTTCGGAAGAAGTAGCGATGAAATGAGGAAATATCTTGTTGTTATCACCCCGAGCGGCAGTAAAGCAGAAAAGTGGGCTGAAAATAACGAGCTCACAGTCAAGAATAAGTGACAGGAGGAGATAAGATGAAGACTAAGAACAAAAACTTATATGTTTTTTCAGGAATACTTCTTGCCGCATTTCTGGCAATGATCCTGTCTGTGTCGGTCAAGCCTGCTTATGCCGCAGAAAAAGGAAGCAAAGGCGATTTTGAGTATGAATATGAAGGCAAGAGGCTGACCATTACAAATTATACCGGTTTTGACGATACGGTCGAAATACCGAAGACGCTCGCCGGTAAAAATGTCGTTGCGATCGGCAGAAGCGCATTTGAGAAGAGCAAAAACCTCAAAAAGGTGGTTGTTCCCGAAGGTGTGATACTTATCGATTACAATGCGTTCGGCGACTGTGAGAGCCTTACAAGCGTTTCTCTCCCCTCTACTCTTAAAGAGATCGGTCAGAGCGCGTTCACCGGCTGCAAATCACTTGAACACATCACCATCCCTTCCAACGTAAGAAAGATCGGCGGCAGCGCGTTCAGCTCCTGTACCTCGCTGGTTGAGATAACACTCCCGGAAAAGTGTCACAGTATCGGTGAGAGTATGTTTTACGGCTGTGAGAGCCTGGAGAAGGCAATGATCAAATCCAGAACAAAGAGCCTTCCGAATAACTTCTTCTGGGGCTGTACGAACCTGACCGAGATCGAATTCCCGAGCAAGCTCCGCTTTGTCAGGGGCAGTTCATTGGGCTGCTGCGACTCCCTTACGAAGGTAACCTTCCCTGACAATATTTTCGAAATGAGCGGCTGCTTCTGGGACAATGATAATCTGACCACCGTAGTATTCGGCAAGAGCACACTTTCGCTCGGATATGAAATGTTCGGCAGCTGTAAAAACATAAGATATCTAGTTATTCCTGAGAGCGTTCAGAAATTTGATGACGGAATATTCAGCCGCTACTACGGAGAAATAACGGGTATCACGGTTATCACCACCGCAGGCAGCAAGGCCGAGAAATGGGCAAAGAGCCTTGATATGAATGTCAGCTATGACATCAGTGACATAGACAACGTCGGCGGCGAAGAATATGACGAGGACGAGTGGGACGAAGATTTTGATGAGTAAGCATTATTATAAGGCCAGGCGTGTCAATACGCCCGGCCGTTTTAATGTTCCCTTATGAATTTATAAGTCTTTATAAGTTTTTACAACTTCATTTTTCTTTTATAATCTTTTATAACCTTTTATAAGTTTATATAACTTTATAGGAACTGTCAAGCAGAAACATATCATTTACATTTTTATATGCTCCTCATACGCAAGAAACGCCCGGTACATAAGAGGGTTTGAGAAGCGGAAGATTTTCCAGTTCTCCGAGACTGGCGATATCTCTATGCTGTCCTCGTGGATGACGATCTTTATATTTTGAAAATCTGTCCCTTCCATCTCCCGGGGAAAGCGTTCCGGAGCACTCCCGGCGTATTGCTTTGACCTGTCTGTTTCGGCTGTCTTTGCTCCATCACCGGCTGCATTTGTTGTGTCACTGCCCGTGAATGAACCGTCATTGGCTTTCTTCGTGCCGTCCGAAAATGATACCAGAGTCTCCGCTCCCCGAAGTAAGGTCTCATACTGGCGGGAATAAGTGTCAACCAAACTCTTCTCTTCATAAAAATGATATGTATCCACGGACTCATTGTCCCGTACATTACATGCCTCTATAGCAAAATGCCCGGGACACACGAACAGCGTGTGCGCAAACCTCGGATCCGTATTTCTCGCGGAATAGTACGGCTCTATCCTGCCGCTGATGTAGAGGGGAAGCCAGAGCGTGATGGCACTGGTCATTTCCTGAAGATTCCTGTTTATGTTATGTATGATGCGGATGCGCGTTCCTGCCGCAACAGTTCTCTTCATCAGTTCTGCCCAGCGGGCCGCGAATCCCCCTTCAGTCATCCATGATATGTCCTGGTCGGAATACAGCCAGATTTCCGGCACTTTCTCTATTATGGTTCTTGTCAGAAACCGTATCACAGCTTTCTGAAGGCCCTTATTGCCAAAATATACATCCTTTTTTTCATTGAGCTCATCTTCATCGGGATTCATCCCGGATAGATCGCCTGATTTTTGTTTTTTCTCAGTGTCGGTGATGAGCCTTGGAGCGCCAAATTGGTCAAAAGCCCTGAGCAGCTGTTCCGTAGCAGAAATATCCGCGGCGTTACGAACTACCGCCTCAAACAGCCAGTTGGTAAATTTTGTATCATTCAGCTCATCCTCCGATATCCCGATCTCACCGGCTATGGTAACGGTTTCACTGTTTTTTACCACATACTGCCATACAGTCGCCCCGATCATGGGTATGATCTCGGAATTTGCCCTGGGGATACGCGATCCATTACGGTATCTGCTGATCAGCGACGCATCCACATTTATCAGACGGCTGAGCGCAACATTGGAAAGATGAGCGCATCTTAAAGCCGCGTCAAAACGCCTTCCGAACTCTTTTGCGATCTGTTCGCGGGCTGTACCGAATTTACCTCCCGATCCGCTCAAATCTGACTTTTTTTTCTTATCCTTGTCTATTTGAGTATCACATGGAACATCACCAGTTGCATACAGCCACCGCAATATGCTTTCCCCGAGTTCCCCGTTTGAATCTCCGGATATATCTTTTGTTGAAATGCTTACCCCTTCCGGATTCTTTTCGGCAATGGTATCTGTTTCTTGTCCGTCAGCCAGGATACATAAAAGAAGATCACTTTTTTCATGTTCACGGGTATACTGCACGATCCCTTCAACCAGCCGCGCAGATGCTTCGCCTCCTGCTTTCGGGATACGTCTTCCGCTTAGGTAGTGAGCAACGGCGGTCCTGTCAGGACCGCCGCAGTTGGCTATATCAGCGCATGATGCTCCAAGTGCATTAAGTAAACGGGTCAGTTTTTCGTTGAACATTATGCCCCCTATATCAATGACTCAATCGAGTAGGCCGATTCCTACTCGATCCAATTGCACACTTCGCGAGCCTTTAGTTCGCTCGGTGACCGTTCGTTCGTGGCAGTGGCCTGAAAACAAGTTTTCAGCGCTGCCCTCTCACTTATCGCGTAAAATGGCTCCGATTTGACAGTTTTTAAGAACCGGAAAGTATCAGCTCTTCGAGTGTCTCGTACAGTTCTTCAGCCTGTATGGGTTTATACAGATGAGCATTCATACCTGCAGCATATGAATCATTCACATCTTCCTCAAATGAACTGGTTACCAGCGCTATGATCGGTATTGCTTTTGCGTCAGCTCTGTCCATGTCTCTTATCTGCCTGGTCGCGAGCAGACCTGACATCACAGGCATGCGGACATCCATCAGTATAGCCGCGTAGGAGCCGGGAGCGCTCTCTTCAAACATTTCTACCGCTTCCTGTCCATCCTCCGCAGAATCACACTCTATCCCTTTAGCTTTCAGTAACTTCATCATATTTTCGGCGTTAATGAACATATCCTCAGCCATCAGCAGCCGGATGCCTTCAAGGGTGTGCTTCTCCGCCCCTGTTTCTGAAGGACTCTCTGCATCTTCTGCGACTTCCACAACTTCTCCAGCCGTCACACCCGTATCTTCCTCTGTATTCGAATCATCGAACGACTCTGAAACAGTTCCTGGAATTGAACTGTACTGTGACATATCAGCTTCTTCCGATTGTTCAGCAGCCTCACTTATCATGCCGTTCCCTCGTTGATACAGATATTCTGCATATTCCATGGGCGTTTCGGGCTGCTCTGCGTTCTCTTCTGTTGCGGTTTCTTCTTCCGCAGTTTCTTCTATAGCAGCTTCCGTAAGCTCCTCTGAGTAATACTGCTGAAGGTCATTCTCTTTTACAGCATCCTGCTGAAGGTCATTCTCTTCTACGGCCGTAGTTTCTGCTGACTGAATATTCGCATTTGTCGCGCTTTCAGGTTCTTCTGCCTGCATGTAATAGTAATCATATGCCATGGGTGTTTCGGACTGATCCGCACTCTCTTTCGTTGCGACTTCTTCCGCAGCTTCCTTCTCTGCTTCTTCGATAGTTTCCTGCTGAATATCATTCTCCTCGGACATTGAAGCCTCTGTCTGCTGAGCACCTCTTGTTATCTCAGTTTCAGGTTCATCAAGTTGTTCAACATCTTCTGTTATCGCGGTTTCAAGCTCTTCGGAGAGCGGCGCATCCTCTGTTATTGTAACTTCATGTTGCTCCGGTTGTGCGTAATAATCATCATACGCCATCGGTGTTTCTTCGCTCACGATTTTTTCCGGAGCCATATCATTCGGCGTTTCATAACCAGGCTCATCCTCTGTGGCAGATTCTTTCGGTTCTTCATTTTCAGGCTCTTCATCAGCGGCAGATGCCTTCTGCGCTTCATTATCTGACTCATCCCCGGTGTCGAGTGCCTTCAGTTCCACATTTTCAGACTCATCCTCTGTGGCAGATGCCTCAAGAACAGCATTTTCCCGGATGATCTCCTCATTGCAAATAGGCAGATGCAGCATTACATAGAAGGCGGTTCCCTGACCGGGAGCAGTCTCCATATCCATCGTTCCGCCTAACAGATTCACTATATACCCGGTTATGGCCAGGCCGGGGTCTGTTTCCGCGAGTCTCTTAAACGCACCGGTCTGTTTGCTCTCAAACGCTTCCGACAGCCTTTTTACAGCTTCGGGAGACATACCTATACCACTGTCCTTAACGCAGAGCGTATATATTCCTGTCTCAGACTTTTCGGTCTCCTGCTGGCTCATCCTAATCGTTACAGTTCCACCATTGGGCGTGTACCTGCACGCATTGCCGACCAGACTGAACATAACCCGGTAAAAACAGCTTACGTCGAGCATGACCGCAGGATTCACGATCGATGAAGTATCTATGGTAAAATCTATGTTCATCTTCTTCATCTGACCCGAGAACATGTTGTTTGCTTCGTTAAGCATGCTCACCAGATCCACCTTTACCGGCTGTAATTCTGCTTTTATGCTCTCAAAGCTTATCGTGTCACTGTTGCCGACATTTTCAAGCCCCATCAGTTTCCCGCGTTCAGTCATGATAGTATAGATACTGTACAGGATCAGCAGGCTCACAGCTGCGAAAAGCAACAAGAGGAGGCTGTGCCACGTAAGCGCGCCGCCGGTCTTTTCGCTTATGAAAGCTCCTTTCATCCACATCACAGACGTAAAAATGATCAGGAACAGCAGTCCCAGCCATGCGGTCATGGACTTTCCAAAACGATTTTCACTGTCTTTGTTCAAAACATAATAAAAATATCCCAAACCAAGAATGCTCCAGACCGCCAGGATCAGATAAGCGGGAACAGGCACAGCATCTGCCGAACGGAACATGAAGCACAGTAAAAACAGCAGCGAGCAGACCAGACCGGTCATACCGGTAATGCAGTATTTACGGTCGCCCTCCTCACGGGCATTTTTAAAAGCAGCGCCGGAAGTATATGCATACACAATCGCCGCTCCTGCCGCGGCCGCGTCAGCCACCCAGCCGGCAAAAGTACGTCCGAGCAGCGGTATGACTATTGAAATTGCCAGCAGAAACCAAAGCGCGTTTTCCGGATTCTGATCATCACCCAGCCTGCCGAACCACTTCGGGAGCAAGCCCTCATGCGACATGGAATGCATCAGGCGGCTTGCCGCGATATAGCTGCCGACCAGCCCTGTTATCACAGCGGCTGCCGCGGCTACAGAAAGTATGATAACTCCGGTGTTTCCCATGGCGAGCCTGGCCGCGTACAGAACCGGAATTCCATTTATTCCCTCCGAAGCCCCGAGGTTTCCGGAACGTGCGGCCATCAGCAGCGGAAGAATAAACGCCAATGCGATGCAGACCAGTGAAGCAGCCAGTATCCAGATCACCTTTTTATTGGAAAACGTATATTCCGAAGCTGAATTTGATACAGACTCAAAGCCGACATACAACCAGGGTGACATAAAAATGATCATGAGGATCTGAACAGGCACTGCTTTGCCGCTTCCCGCAAATAAAGGTGCTGATGCCGCGCCTGTACTCCCATTTTTTACGAAAACTATAACGGCACAGACCACTATTCCCAAAAGCAGCAATATTGCGAAAACAATCTGTACCAGTGCGGCTTTCTTTTTTCCGAGCGTGCATAAAGAGCCGAACATCAAAATGACGGCCATAGAGAGCAGTATTTCACCCAGATACACATCATATCCGAACACACTGTAATGAAATCCGAACTGGAACATCGGACCTAAGACACTTCTGGTAATAAGCGGTAATGCGGTGGCATTGGCCCAGATGATCGCTATGTAGACTATCAGCAGGAACCAGGCGCTTATAAATCCATGGTCATGTCCGAAGCTCCGGATCGCAAAGCTAAGCGTTCCGCCGGAATCGGAAAATCTGTTTATGAGATAGTGATAATTCATACCTATGACCAGCATGACAAGAACACCAGCGATAATCCCCAACAGTGATCCGACTGTTCCCGCCGTCGGTAAAAATGAAGTTCCGGGCATAACAAAAGCCCCCCATCCTGCGGCACATCCAAAAGAAAGCGCCCATACCGACAGAGGAGAAAGATATCTTGAAGGCACCTGCGGCTTAATGTCCGAAGCTGCGCCGGAAGCTGACACATTAGCACTGTTGGTACCGTTTACTGTATTACCCATTTTCTATAAACCTTTCGAATTATTCCATTCCATTGCCATTCAGTTTGCTCGCATGCGCCGATTATATCACGAATATATGTATTCGTCAATAAAGCCGGGGGACAGGGTTATAGGTACTCTTTAGGCTTCCCCTTGAGGGGAAGCTGTCGAGCGAAGCGAGACTGATGAGGTGTCCGTCCAATTTTTCACACCTCATCCGCCCCTTCGGGGCACCTTCCCCTCAAGGGGAAGGCACTGACACCTCATCCGTCTCGCCTGTCGGCGAGCCACCTTCCCCTCAAGGGGAAGGCAAAAAAAAGCCGCCGGCTAAAGCCGGCGGCCTGAGAAATTTCTAAGTAACTTACTTCACAGTAACCTTAACCTTCTTCGCATACCCGTTCTGGGCGTATACGTAGAACAATTATGGGAAGATTCTCATAACTCGTCTTTAAAAATACTTAATTCTTTCATGGTGTTGTGTTCTCCAAATATAAAAAAAGTGTGGGACACTCATACCAAATCGTTGGACCCGGGTCTTTCGACCAGCCCCGGTTGCAAGTAACTGATATTCCAACCACAAAGCTGCTCCTATGCTAAGCGGCATCGGTGTTGAAAGAGCCACCGATGCCGCCGTTTGGAAGTTTTTTCGAATCTTCAAATCATAGAGTAAAAGGTTTAAGGGTTCAGATTGAT
>JAILRI010000093.1 GCA_024698555.1 Lachnospiraceae bacterium | reverse complement strand
TCATGCCTTCACCTCATCTCGCTTGGCTCCGGCCATATACAGGCCCAGCTCGTCCTCGGTAACGTTCCTGGGATCAAATTCACCCACTATCTCACCCTCGTACATGACCAGGATCCTGTCGGGAACATCCATGACCTCATCCAGTTCCAGTGAGACCAGCAAAACTGCTTTTCCGGCATCACGCTCGGCTATCAGCTGTTTATGTATGTATTCGATAGCACCCACATCCAGTCCGCGGGTTGGCTGCACGGCCACCAGCAGATCAGGATTTTTGTCGATCTCGCGGGCAATGATGGCTTTCTGCTGATTGCCGCCTGACATGCTCCGGGCAACGGTCACCGGTCCCTGTCCCGACCTTACATCATACTGTTCTATCAGCCTTTCGGCGTATGAGCGGATATTATCCTTCCTGAGAAAACCGAATTTATCCGTAAACTCGGGTTCAAAATACCTCTGCAGGACCATATTCTCTTCAAGAGTATAATCCAGCACCAGTCCGTGTTTATGTCTGTCCTCGGGAATATGGCTCATTCCTAACACGCTTCGTTTTCTTATGGGAGCTGAAGTAATGTCCGTTCCTTTCAGCTTAACAGTACCGCTTACCACCGGTTCAAGTCCGGTAAGCGCATGAACAAATTCAGTCTGTCCATTGCCGTCAATTCCGGCAATACACACTATTTCCCCGGCTCTTATCTTTAACGAAACATTTTTTACCGCGTTATTTTTGTGCACCTTGGAGGCCACCGTCATGTCCTTTATCTCAAGGATCACATCCCCGGGATGGGCTTCTTCCTTTTGCACGTGAAAATTGACATCTCTGCCGACCATCATGGCAGAAAGCTCGGCCATGGTAGTCTGCTTTGTCTCAACGGTTCCGATGTACTTGCCTTTGCGCAGGACGGTACAGCGATCCGCCACATCCATGATCTCCTGAAGCTTATGGGATATGAACAATATGCTCTTTCCCTCAGCCGACAGGTTTTTCATGATCTGCATAAGTTCTTTTATTTCCTGAGGCGTCAGTACAGCTGTGGGTTCGTCAAATATCAGTATCTCATTGTTCCGATAGAGCATTTTCAGTATCTCTGTACGCTGCTGCATACCTACGGTAATATCCTCGATGACAGCATCGGGATCGATCGCAAGTCCGTATTTTTCAGACAGCTCCACAACCTTCTTTCTGGCCTCGTCCTTCATCAGAAACCCGGCTTTATTCGGTTCTACGCCCAGTATTATATTGTCCAGCACGGTGAAACATTCAACAAGTTTGAAATGCTGATGTACCATACCTATCCCCAGATCATTCGCGTCATTGGGATCTTTTATGGTAACGACCCTTCCGTCTTTTCTGATCTGGCCTTCTTCCGGCTGATACAGACCAAAGAGCACACTCATAAGGGTGGATTTGCCCGCTCCGTTTTCTCCAAGCAGAGCGTGTATCTCACCCTTCTTAAGCTGTAATGTGATATTGTCATTTGCGATGATACCCGGGAATCGTTTGGTGATATTCAGCATCTCAATAGCATATTGTTCTGCCAAAGCCGTACCCCCCTTATCAACATTATATTTGTATGTAACCCCACCGATAATGATACCATATCTGCAAAAAAAATAAAAGCCCGAAAATCACAAAGATTGTCGGGCTCAATTCCTTAAATGATCACTTAAGATTTCCTAACCACTCTACGCTTACAGCTGATGTAGCGGGCTCTGATCCGATATCGTTGGATACCTTGATGCTACCGTCGAACATGCTCTTGACCATAGCTTTGTAATCGTCCTTCGAGAAGCCGTTGCCCCACTGAGTAGAGCTCATAGGGATCTGTACATAGTTTGATTCGGGATCGCTTCCTGATACAAGTCCCAGAGTAGCGATCTTGCCCTTGTAGTTATCCCACTTGCCGTTGATGACGATGTCGGTAAGAGCGTCATAAGTAGCGGGATACAGACCCTTCATGGCGCTGGTGACTGTCATGCCTGCGCCGAACATGCCGTCAATAGTACCTTTCTGATCTACGTCAACACCGATAACCTTGCCTCCAACCTTTGCAGCTGCCTCACCGGCTGAGGTGAAGATACCGCCGCCGCAGGCGAAAACGATCTCGGTACCGGCCGCATACCACGTATCCATAGCTGCGGTAATGTCAGCGTCGCCATAGAACTGGTTGCCATACGCATATTTCATGGAAATATTAACACCCATCTCCTTTGCTGCGGCATCAGCACCCTGAACATAACCGTAACCGTATCTCATAACTGCGGGAACTGCCATGCCGCCCAGGAAGCCGAGTTTGGTATATCCGAGCTTTACTGCGGCATATCCGGCCATATATCCGCACAACTCCTCCTGATATACTGCGCAGTATACATTGTCGGAATAGTAGTAATCCTTAACTTTCCAGTTGCCGGGATTGTAGTCATAAGAGCCGCCCTTCTTGGGAACGCCTGCTTCGAGGATGTCGCCTGCTGCCACATCAAGTGCAATGAACTTGACATTGGGGTATTTGTCGCTGACTTCCACGATAGTTCCGCCAAATGCATATCCGGGCATAACTATAACGTTGTAGCCCTCGTCGATAGCACTCTCAACTGCAGCAACACGCTCAGCGGTGCTGTCGCCTGCAGGCTTTTTGTAATCAAACTGAACCTTGTTGGTGTCACAGAAAGCCTTACATGCTTCATAGGTAGTCTGGTTGAAGCTCTGATCGGTGATATCGCCGTAGTCAGTGATCATAGCTACCTTGTAATCATCCTTGCTGCTGCCGCTCTTTGAGCATGCGCACAAAGAAACGATCAGACATACAGCAAGGATCAGTGATAAAACTCTTTTCATAATTCTTCCTCCTAGATTATGCCTTGTTCCGGGACTTATGAGCATCCCGTTTCAATTCGCTATTATAACACCGGGAATAGTTTTTATCAAGTCAAACTTTTGGATCCTTATTTATGCCGTTTCAGGCTATTCCGCAACACTGTACAGATACGTGCCTCTTTTCCCGGTTCCCGTCCTTTCGATCACCCCGCTGTTTTTAAGTATTCCAACGCAGTACGCCGCCAGTTCCTTATGAATACCGGCTGCAGCCGCAAACTGAGCAGTGGAGAATCCGTCTTCGAGCTCAGGCGGGATAAACATCATCAGATCTTTGGTGTTTTCTATGGTCACCTCATCGAGTACACAGGCCGGAAACGTATCGGTAAGTGTCCTGATCCTGCGTCCGTGCTTTTCTGTCCTTCCGCTGTAGCGGTATTCTTCAGCCTCATACATAACTGCTGTGAAATGCAGCCCGGGAGAGCTGATAAATTCCCTTATCCCGTACATCTCATAAAACAGCTCGTAAATACTGTGTTTTCTGTTCGATCTTCTGCTGCTTATTTTCTTTCCGGTTTCGGGATCTATATAGACCAGCTTTTTGGTGACCGGAACCGGATAAACTATCGTCACATCATACTCCGGCAGAAAAGCCTCGAGTTTTCTTTTCATGGTGTAGAACTGCCTGGTCTGTATCTCCATAATTTTCATCCCGTAACAGACATCAGCCACAAACCCGTTTACCGCGACCTCCATGTCATCATCCGACGGGGCATAATAATGCTTTAGGACTGCATGCACGGATTTCTCGGCAAGGGAGCCGATCCC
>JAILRI010000064.1 GCA_024698555.1 Lachnospiraceae bacterium | reverse complement strand
TCGACCACATCCATAAGCTTCGCATACAGGTTTCTGACCGCATCCTTTCCTTCCATCATGACCGCGCGGGCGCTTGCGCTCATCCAGTGCCCGAGGAAATGGCCCCTCAGCTGGCACATGGGAGCCTCCCAGCCCCAGTGCAGATACGTTTCTTCGGGATTCGGAGTAACAAAATTCCCCTCCAGTATGACTCCCGCCTCCAGCGTATAATTCTGGAGCAGAGCCCTGGTTTCGAGAGATTCCAGATACGACCTGTCCACCCGGTACCGGTCGTGGAAAATGCTGTGTGTCAGTTTGGTTTTTGCATTGATCATAAGTACACCCCGTAAAGATCTCTTGATACAAATCGGAAAGCTCATTGAAATCAAGCGTTCGAGAGCTTTCAGCCGACATAGCTGCGAATGGTAACAGTATGTTATAATCATACCACAACCCGTGAAAAATACAAGAGGTGCTTGCAATTACGGTATGGTGATGATAAACTTTAAGCATACCAAAACAAACTCTTTTGGCGAAAGGGGTTTATCATGAGAGACAGCGGCATTCTGCTTCCGATCTCAAGTATTCCGTCCAAGTACGGCATCGGAGGCTTTTCCAAAGAAGCATATGATTTTGTTGATTTTTTAAGGGAATCAGGCAGCAAATACTGGCAGATCCTGCCTCTTGGCCCTACAGGGTACGGAGATTCGCCTTATCAGGGTTTTTCGACCTTTGCAGGCAATCCCTATTTTATCGATCTCGAAGCCCTGATCGAAGAAGGGCTTTTAACCGAAGAAGAATGTGAAGTCAAGCTCGAGCTTGATGACGGCAGTATCATTGCCGGCTACGGCACCAATCCCATGTATGTTGATTACGGGCGCATCTACGAGACCCGCTTTGCGATCCTGCGCAAGGCTTATGAACGCAGCGATTTCAGGGATACGGAGGAATACCGCAGATTTCATGACGAGAACTGCTCATGGCTCGATGACTACGCACTGTACATGGCAGTAAAGAACAGCGAAGAGGGCGCCTGCTGGGCCGACTGGGAGGAAGGTATCCGCAAGCGTACCAATGAAGCTCTGGACAAAGCCTGGAAAGAGCTCATAGACGAGATAGATTTCTACCGCTTCCAGCAGTTCAAATTCATGCAGCAATGGACGAAGCTCAAGGCTTACGCCAATGAGCGCGGCATAAAGATCATCGGCGACATCCCGATCTATGTTGCTTTTGACTGTTCCGATGTGTGGGCCAACCAGAAGCTGTTCCTCATGGACGAGAACGGGCGTCCCACAGCCGTCGCAGGCTGTCCGCCCGACGCTTTCTCCGCCACCGGGCAGCTGTGGGGCAATCCTCTTTACGACTGGGATTTTCATAAAAATACAGGCTATGACTGGTGGATACGCCGGCTTAAGCATTGTTTCGAGCTGTATGACGTAGTACGTCTCGATCATTTCAGGGGATTCGACGAATTCTATGCCATCCCTGCAAAGGACGAAACTGCAGAACACGGTGAGTGGCGCAAAGGACCGGGCATGGCGCTGTTTAACCGCATCCGTGAATGCTTGGGCGACGTTCCGATCATTGCGGAAGATTTAGGCTTCCTTACCGACAGCGTATTAAAGCTGCTTTGGGATACGCAGTTTCCGGGGATGAAGGTCGTACAGTTCGCTTTTGACCCCTATAACCCCAATGCGTATCTGCCTCATTTTCACAAGGAGAACTGCGTAGTCTATACGGGAACTCATGATAACGATACCACGAAAAGCTGGTATTCTACGCTGCGGGATGACGAAAAAGCATTTATCAGCGAATATCTGCCGGGCAAAGTTGACGAAAAGACCATATCGGACTGCCTGATCAGGGTAGCTTTTTCAAGCGTAGCCAAGCTTTGCGTGATCCCCATGCAGGATTATCTGGACTTGGGAAGCGAAGCAAGGCTCAATATGCCCTCATCTATGGGTACCAACTGGAAATGGAGGATGAAGAAAGGCGAGGCTTCCAAGGAACTGGCAGCCCGCATCGCAAGACTTAACTTTATTTACTCGCGTACCGGTCATTTCCCGCCTTTGCCCGAGCCTCCCAAGGTAGAATCACGCTGCGGCATACTGTGCAGTGAGTGTGAATGTGAATGCGAGGGCAGAACCAAGGGCTGTATCGATATCAAAAAGCCTTTCCACGGCGAATGCGAAGTAAAGACCTGCTGCGAGGAGAAAAAACTCGAATACTGCGGAGATTGTGATGAATTTCCGTGCACACTTCTCGAAAAATATGCCTGTGATCCTGAGCACGGCGACAACGGCAAGCGTATAGAGCAGTGTAAAAAATGGTTTGAAGAGAGAAAGATGTTTTTCAGGAAATGACTCGTAATTTTTCTGTGATTTTGTTGAAAGTGTTTTTGGGGGCGATACTTGCTGCTATATTTATCTACGGGGCGGGTTCCGCCCCTGTTTTTGCACGTCCTGTTTTTGACGAAGAATCTTTGTGCCATATATTTTCGCCCCGTCCGGTGCCCGTCTTTAGTGATGGCACGGAGGTTAACGCATTTTTATCAGAGCTTGAGATCCAAACCCTCATCCCCACGGTCTGCGTCTATACACAGGACGGTGCGGAAGTGGTTTCCAGAGATGAATATGTGCAATGCCTGGTCTATACTATCAACAGCGACGAAGACAGCCGTATATGCGGAGCACCGGCCGGTATCAGGGTCAGGGGCAATTCCACCGCCTACGAGGGCGATGTGGAGCTGATACGCAATAACCAGGTTCCCTACCGGATCAAATTCGACGAAAAACACAGCATGTTTTCCCTCAACGAAAAGGCGGAATGCAAAAGCTGGGTGCTCCTTAAGGCAGAGTATGATCTTCTTAAGAATGATATCGCGTTCCGTTTCGGCAGGAAAGTATTAAGAAACGGCAACTTCTGTTCCGACGGCACACTCGCCCACGTGTATCTGAACGGGAAGTTCGCCGGAATCTACGAGCTGTGCGAGCAGCATCAGGTAAATAAACACCGCGTAAATATCCATGAAGTACCCGCCGGCTATAAAGGAACCGACATAGGGTATTTTCTGGAACTTGACAACCGGTTTGAGCAGCCCTATTTTGTGATCAATTATGCGGGCGGTGCCGATTTTACCGATATAAACGGCACGACCAAAAGCCTGGGTTCCGATTGCTATACTGTAAAAAGTGATCTTTACTCTCCGGAACAGAAGGATTTCATAGCAAAATACGTGAATAATGTTTATCGGATCGTGTATCTGGCCTGCGAAAAGGGCGAATACTATGTATTTAACGATGAGTATAATCTGGTCAAAGCTACGCCCGAGCAGCTAAACCGCACTGATGACGAAGGCAGAAAAATACCGCCTGCCGAGATAGTAGCCGACATGGCGGTAGATCTTGATTCCTTTGTTGATATATTTCTGGTATACGAGCTGACCATGAGCCGGGACGTGGGCGAGGGAAGCTTCTTTATGTGCGCCGATTTTACCGATCCGGCGAAAAAAACAAAGCTGACTTTTACCTGCCCCTGGGACTTTGAATGGGCCATGGAAAGCGAGACCGAGGGATCCTACGCAAAAGTGTTCAACAGCGATGAATTCACTGAAGCTTACGGTGAAAGATCCAATTCCTGGTATATCCTGCTCATGAAACAGGACTGGTTCATGGACAAGGTATGCGCGCGCTGGAAAGAGCTGCGCACCCCCGGTGCTGACGGACGAGCCTGCATTACCGACGAACTGATAAATGAAGAACAGAGGCTGCTTGATCGCTACAGCCGTGATCTTAAAAATTCCGATCCGGGTGCTTACGCCGGTGCGTCATCTCTCATCCGCTGGGTCGAGCGGCGCATCAGGTGGATGGACGGGGAATACTTGCGTTAGAGCATTTTATAAACTGCTTGATCTCAACTATTTCAATAAAGCGAAGTCAGAAACGTTATCACGTTTAGAAGCAGATTCCAAATGAGCTTTCATAGTATCAAACAGGCGGTCAATAGCCATCCCAAATTCCTGTCAATT
>JAILRI010000055.1 GCA_024698555.1 Lachnospiraceae bacterium | reverse complement strand
GGATCCGGCGTGGCCTGGGCCAATGATAACACCGAAGTTATTGCATTTGCTATTGAAAATGCCGGTTATACCGTAGGTATCCCCTCACTCGGAAGCCAGGATACCATCGCCCCCGCAGTTTCAAAGGGCAATACTTCACTTTTAAACTGGATCAACGACGAAATCAAATCTTTAGCCGGTGAGAATTTCTTCCATGCCGACTATGAGGCTACTCTCCTTTCGACATATGGCAAGGATTATGAAGATACTCTCGTTGTAGAAGGCGGTGTGACCGCTAACGGTACCGCCGCAGCTACTGACACGTTAAATATCGTACCCGGTAATGGTGATACCATAAAGATAGCCGCTTCCGCTACACCTCATGCCGAAATACTTGAAAAGGCACAGCCTATCCTTGAACAGTACGGATATAAGCTTGATGTCGTAGAATTCGATGATTATGTACAGCCCAACCTGGTAGTTGAATCGGGCGAATTTGATGCCAACTACTTCCAGCATGTGCCCTACCTTGACAGCTTCAACGCCGAGCAGGGAACTCATCTTGTAAACGCCGGAGGTATTCACTATGAGCCTTTCGGCATCTACCCCGGCAAGAAAAAGAGCCTTGCGGATATCGCTGATGGCGACTCGATAGCGGTCCCCAACGATACCACCAACGAGGCCAGGGCACTGCTGCTCCTCCAGGATAACGGGCTTTTGAAGCTCAAGGACGGAGCCGGTCTTACCGCTACTGTCAATGATATCGTGGAAAATCCCAAGAACATTCAGTTTGTAGAGCTTGAAGCCGCTCAGGTCGCAAGAGTTGTAAACGAAGTCGAATATGTAGTCCTCAACGGCAATTACGCTCTGGAGGCCGGATATTCGGTAGCAAAGGATTCCATTGCCTATGAAGCAAGTGATTCTGTAGCAGCAAAGACTTATGTAAATATCATCGCGGTCCGCTCAGGCAACGAATCGAGCGACAAGATCAAAGCTTTGGTTGCCGTGCTCAGATCAGATGAGATCAGAAAATTTATAAAGGATACCTATGACGGAGCAGTTGTATTCTTCGAATAATTATGATAACATTATCCGGAACCCCTTCCACAAAGGCGGGGGTTCTGATTTTTGCTAATATGAGGTAGAATCCGGATAGTTACCGGTTACCGCTAAAGCAAGGGGAATGTAATGAGTGAAATAGAAATCAGGAACCTGACCAAGAAATTCGAGATCAAGGGCAGTACTGTCACCGCTCTCGACAATGTGAGCCTTTCCATAGAAAAAGGCGATATCTACGGTATCATAGGCATGTCCGGCGCAGGCAAGAGCACACTCGTAAGATCCATAAACTATCTTGAAAGACCGACTAACGGACAGGTCATAATCGACGGAACCGATCTGGCCACGCTTTCGGATAAGGAACTTAGAGATAAACGCAGGGGGATCGGCATGATCTTCCAGGGCTTCAATCTGCTTGAGCAGAAAACCGTACTGGACAATGTCTGTTTTCCGCTGGAGATATCCGGTGTAAAGCGCAAGGATGCCCGCAAACGCGCAAAGGAGCTTTTGGAGACCGTGGGCCTTTCCGAAAAAGAAAAGACCTACCCTTCCAGACTTTCGGGCGGTCAGAAGCAACGCGTAGCCATAGCCCGCGCTCTTGCCACCAACCCGCAGATACTGCTGTGCGATGAGGCCACCAGCGCCCTCGACCCGCAGACTACGGAATCCATTTTAAGCCTGTTAAAGGATATCAACGAGAAGCTGTCCATTACCATAGTGATCATAACGCACCAGATGTCCGTAGTGACCAGGATCTGCAATAACGTTGCCATCATAGACAACGGCGTTCTGGTCGAGGAAGGCGATGTCACAAGCGTCTTTGAGCACCCCAAGACCGATGCCGCAAGAGAACTTATCTTCGGCAAGCAGCCTGTATACACGCCCGTCGAACATGTTGACGGCGGCAGGAGGATCAGGATCATTTTCAATGAGAATTCAGCTTACGAACCGGTAATAGCAAATCTGATCCTAAAATACAATACTCCGGTCAATATTCTTAAAGCAGATACACGTAATGTCGGCGGTAAAGCCAAGGGAGAAATGATACTGGGCTTTCCCGAGATATCTCCCCGGGAGGAAGAGATGATAGATAGCCTGAAAGCAAGCGGGCTGTCGGTTATGGAGGTGACAGGGGATGTTTACTGAAAAGGTGATAAGCATGATCCTTGTCGGGATCAAGGACACACTGTACATGACGCTGGTCTCAACAGTATTCGGGTATGTTCTGGGGCTTCCCATGGGCATACTCCTCAATGTCACGAGAAAAGACGGACTTAAGCCCAACAGGGTCGTTTACGGGATCTTAGGCTTTATCTGCAATATCGTGCGCAGCATACCGTTCCTTATCCTGCTGATACTTCTGATACCGTTTACCAGGTTCATCGTGGGGCAGAGCTACGGTTCAACCGCGACCATCGTACCGCTGGTGATCTGCGCGGCGCCGTATATCGCAAGGGTCGTGGAATCATCCTTAAACGAGGTGGACGCCGGGGTGATAGAAGCTGCAAAGGCCATGGGCGCCAGCGATATCCAGATCATTCTCAAGGTACTGCTGGTAGAGGCCAGGGTTTCACTGTTTACGGGCTTTACCATTACTACGGGACTTTTGCTTGGTTATTCGGCCATGTCGGGAACCGTAGGCGGAGGAGGACTCGGGGATATAGCCGTCAGGTACGGTTACTACAGATGGCAGACCGATATCATGATAGTTACGGTACTGTTGCTGATCGTTATATTCCAGATCATTCAGAACCTCGGAACAAAACTGTCATCACATATCGACCACAGAAAACGGTAGGAGCCATAAAAGATGAGTTACGAAGTTATCCGCGAATATACGCCGCTTTTTTTTAAAGCCTTCCTGCTTACCGTAAAAATAGGATGGCTGGGCATCTGCCTTGCCTTTGTCCTGGGGATTGCCTGCGCCTTCGCTATATACTACAAGGTGCCGTTTTTATCGGCATTGTCAAAATGCTATGTGGAACTGTTCCGTAATACGCCGCTGCTTGTCCAGCTCTTTTTCATCTATTACGGACTGCCCGCCATCGGCATCAGGATACCGGCTGATGTCTGCGGAACCTTAGGCCTCGGACTGCTTGGCGGAAGCTATATGGCGGAAAGCATCCGAAGCGGCTTGGAAGCGGTACCCCTTATACAGTCGGAAAGCGCCATATCATTGGGCATGTCCAAAGGACAGATCTTCAGGCTTGTGATCTGGCCCCAGGCGCTCGCTCTAAGCGTTCCCGGACT
>JAILRI010000022.1 GCA_024698555.1 Lachnospiraceae bacterium | reverse complement strand
CCCACGGGTTCGGGTACCTCCTCTAAAACCGCCGCATCCCGCACAGGAACAGCCTCCGAACGGAGCAGGCGTAATGCGGTTTCCTCTTCCGCAAGAAGCACCGGCGCTTCAGCAAACAGCAGAGCTTCAAAAAACTCCGGCAGTTCCCGCCGCGCTGCATCCGCTGATCATGAGGAAACACTGAAACTGACTCTGGATAAGGATGACAATCTCCGTGATGAGATAGGACTCATCCTTACCCTTCTTGTGTGCGTACTCATATTCTTAAGCTACATAGGAATGTGCGGAAGTTTCGGCAATATCATCAATACCGTGATCTTCGGACTGTTCGGGCGGTTCGGATATGTTTTCCCGTTCGTCACTTTCCTTGTGGTATTGTTTGCCATTTCCAACAAGAGAAACGCTACCATCGTTTCCAAGATCGTATACTGCGTTCTTCTTATGGTCAATATGTCAGCGCTGATACAGATAGCCGCCCGTGATTTTGACAGCAGTTTAAAATTCACCGATTATTTCACCAGATCGCTGCTCACCTACACCGAAGCCGACAAAACCTTCGGCGGCTTCTTCGGCGGTGCCCTTTGCAAGCTGATATGCCCGTTTATGGGGAGAGTAGCTTCGATCATTGTATTTATCGCTTTTATCCTGATACTGTTCATACTGTTGCTGGGCAAAGCCATTTTCACAGCTATCACGCGCAGGACCGGCGAAGGACTATCCGCCTATCATGAAAGACAGCTGGAAAGGCGCGAAGAAGCCCGTCTGCAGCGTGAAGAGGACGAGTTGGCCCGCCGCGAGTCACTGGCTGAGCGCAAACGCCGTATCATGGAAGCGCGGCAGGAGCAGGATGAATATGATGACGACCTTATAACCGATGAAGAATATCAGCAGCTTCTTGAGGATGAATACGATGATAACGATCTCATCGATGAGCTGATCCGCATTTCTTCCGAAAGAGCTGACCGGACGCAGGATAACACAGACAAAAAAGAAAAATTCGTCGATACGCTCATAAAACGCGGCAAGGGTTTGGATATGAGCCGTGTCAAGGATACTCCCGAGTACCGTCTGCTGAAGTCAAAATACGGTATGACTGACCACGAGATGAGTGAGCTGATAAACGGAACAGCCGCTGAAAAAGAATCAGATATCAAAACTCCTCCGGCTGTCCGCCCTGTCGCAAAGGATCTGATAAACAGCGAACTCGAGCAGAAATTCGGCGGTAAAAACGTGCAGGATGAGCCTGAAAAAACCGGTATTCAGATCATCAAGCTGCGTCCCCGCACCGAGGCTGTCAAGGAAGGTCCAAGGAACCTGTTTATCGATGAGGATCCCGACGCGCAGCTGCGAATGCATCCCGAGGCACTTAAAGACAAGCAGCCCGGTGAAAATGTCTTCGATACCGCTTCTGATCACAGTCAGGAGCCCGGCAGAAATAATCCTTTGGATCACGGGCAGGAACCTGCCGGGAACGATTCTGTGGAAAGCGGTGCTTTAACCGGCGGGCTTTCGCTTACGGAGTCAGCCGCCGATGAAGATATGGGAACCGATGACCCCAAGGTGATCGATCTGAGCAAATACCGCAATCGAAATCTGGCTGAAGACACAAACGACGCTTCCGGCAATATTTCAGGCGATACCACTTCAGCCGTCTATCCCGCAGATGATACCGAGGATGTAACCTCCGGCCGCAACGATGATAAATACACGGCCGATGTATCCTCTTCCGATGACGATCTGTCAACACAGGACACCGATGACCGGAATCAGGAGCATAGGGCTGCAGCTTCTTCAAAAGGGCATAAAAAAGTCTCTGAGGGCACAGACAGTCCTGACCGTACCTCCTCCAACTCAGCGTCCTTTAACTCCCCCGAGGAGATCGCGGCTGCCATGGAGGCAGCGGAGGAAGCAAGGAAAAACCGTCCTTATGAGTTTCCGCCCGTCGATCTGCTGAACAAGAGTGAAAAAAGTAAAGGCGTGGATCAGGCAGAGCTGGATGAAACAGTCCGTAAACTGCAGTCCACCTTTGAAAGCTTCGGAGTCAAGGTAACTGTCAAAGATGCCACCTGTGGTCCCACAGTCACCCGATACGAGCTTTATCCCGCTCAGGGCGTCAAGGTCAAGACGATCACTTCGCTTACCGATGACATCAAGCTGGCTCTCGCCGCGCAGGATATCCGTATAGAGGCTCCCATCCCCGGTAAAGCCGCGGTCGGCATAGAGGTTCCCAACAAGGTAACTACGCCTGTATCGCTGCGTGAGCTGATCGACTCTCCTGAGTTTAAGGATGCCAAGTCCAACCTGACATTCGCGGTCGGCAAGGATATCGGAGGCAAGACCATCTGCTTTGATATAGCCAGCATGCCGCATATGCTGATCGCCGGTTCCACCGGTTCAGGAAAGTCTGTCTGCATCAACTCGCTGATCCTGAGCATCATGTATAAGGCAAAGCCATCCGATGTACGCATGATCATGATCGATCCCAAGCGTGTGGAGCTGGTGGGTTACAACGGCATACCGCATCTGCTGGTTCCCGTGGTCACGGATGTAAAAAAAGCCTCCGGAGCGCTTAACTGGGCCATCGCCGAGATGGACGACCGTTACCAGCGGTTTGCCGATGCCGGCGTCAATAACCTGAAATCGTTCAACCGCCTGATGGAGGAACAGTATTATGAAGAAGGCAACGAAGGCGAATGCCCGAACCGCCTGCCTCAGATACTTATCATCATAGACGAGTTAAACGACCTGATGATGACTGCCAATTCCAAAGAGGTAGAAGCTTCCATAGCCAGACTTACCCAGCTGGCACGTGCCTGCGGCATCCATGTGGTGCTCGCCACACAGCGTCCTTCGGTCAATGTTATAACAGGTACCATCAAAGCGAACATTCCTTCCAGAATAGCCTTTGCAGTATCCTCGTTTGTTGACTCGAAGACCATACTCGATCAGGGCGGTGCGGAAAGACTCCTTGGCAAGGGAGACATGCTTTTCTATCCTCAGGGATATCCTCAGCCGGTAAGACTTCAGGGAGCCTATGTATCCGAAACGGAGATCGCCTCCGTAGTCAGGTTCATAAAGGACCAGTGCGAGGAAGTCAAATACAGCGACAAGGTCAGGGAACACATAGAGAACAATGCCGCAACCGATAATTCAAAGAATTCAGGCGGTTCACCCTCCGGCTCATCATCATCCGGAACACCCGAAAGGGAAAATGACCGGGATGAGCTCTACGAGGAAGCTGCGCGCTGCATCATAGAAAGCAAAAAAGCCTCCGTCGGAATGCTCCAGCGCAAGTTCCGCATAGGCTTCAACCGGGCAGCCCGTATCATGGACCAGCTCTCGGAAGATGAGATCGTGGGACCCGAGGAAGGCACCAAACCCCGCCGCATCCTTATGACCATCGAGCAGTTCGAAGCCTTCATAAACGGTGATGACACAGCATCCCCGGAGGATTCCTCTCCTGACGAAACCAACGAAGACCCCGACCCGGATAATAAAGATGAATGAACGTAAAAACTGCCGAATCTATATGAAACGGCAGTTTTTGTTTTTTATATGATTTTGTAATTTTTTTACTTCACATCTTTGATCGAGAAGCTTACCCTTCCCATCTTGTCCTGACCTAAGCACAGGCACTTAACCTTGTCGCCGAGGGTGAGGACATCCTCAACATGATTGATGCGTTCCTTGGCGATCTTTGAGATATGTACGAGTCCTTCCTTACCGGGAGCGAACTCGACAAACGCGCCGAACTCCTTGATGGAAACAACCTTGCCCTCATATATCGTTCCCTCTTCAAAGTCGGAAACGATGATATTGATGAGCCTTACAGCCTCCTGCATCATATCGGCATCAGTACCGCAAACCGAAACAGCACCGTCATCGGTGATATCGATCTTAACGCCTGTAGCGTCAATGATTGCATTGATGGTCTTGCCGCGCTGTCCGACCACATCACCGATCTTCTGAGGATCGATCTGGATCTGGATGATCTTGGGAGCGTACTTGCTGACCTCAGGTCTGGGCTCAGAGATAGCGGGCTTCATGCAGTTATCCATAATGAAGAGCCTTGCTTCACGGCACCGCGCGATAGCGCCTTCTACTATGGGTCTGGTCAGTCCGTGGATCTTTATATCCATCTGGATGGCGGTAATACCCTCGGTAGTACCGGTAACCTTAAAGTCCATGTCACCGAAGAAGTCCTCAAGCCCCTGGATATCGGTAAGCAGTACGAAATCATCATCGGTCTCGCCTGTCACCAGTCCGCAGCTGATACCTGCAACCATGCGCTTGATGGGAACGCCTGCTGCCATCAGTGACAAACAGGACGCGCAGGTGGAAGCCATGGAGGTCGAACCGTTGGACTCAAAGGTTTCGGATACGCAGCGGATTGCGTAAGGGAACTCTTCCTCGGAAGGAAGCACAGGGATAAGCGCTCTCTCAGCCAGCGCGCCGTGGCCGATCTCACGACGGCCGGGTCCGCGGGACACTTTCGTTTCTCCCACTGAATAAGCGGGGAAGTTATAATGATGCATATAGCGCTTGGCTACTTCATTTTCATCCAGACCGTCCAACTTCTGCTGTTCGGAAAGAGGAGCCAGCGTACAGATATCGCATATCTGGGTCTGTCCGCGGGTGAACATGGACGAACCGTGAACTCTGGGAACGATATCCACTTCTGCGGCCAGAGGTCTGATCTGGGTCAGCTCCCTGCCATCGGGACGCTTATGATCCTTTAAGATCATCTTGCGTACTGTCTTCTTCTCATACTGATAAATAGCGTCACCCAGCAGAGCCAGCCATTCCTCGTTTTCAGCGAACTTCTCTTCAAGTCTCTCGGTAATGGCGCGTATATTGTCCTCACGCTTCTGCTTCTCATCGGTAAATACCGCAGTCTCCATTTCCTCGGGAGGAACGATCTCCTTGATGGCCGCGAACAGTTCCTCGGGAACAGCGCAGCTCTCATATTCATGCTTGGCCTTGCCGACCTCGCGAACGATATCATTGATAAACGCGATGATGATCTGGTTTACCTCATGTGCCTTATATATAGCCTGGATCATCTTCTCCTCAGGGATCTCATTGGCTCCGGCTTCGATCATGATGACCTTCTCGGCTGTGGAAGCCACGGTCAGGTTCAGATCGGAATTCTTCCACTGCTCCTGATTGGGATTGATGATGAGCTCGCCGTCGATCATGCCTACCTGAGTGGTAGCACAGGGACCGTCAAACGGGATATCGGAAATACTGGTCGCGATGGATGCGCCGAGCATAGCCACCAGCTCCGGACGGCATTCGGGATCAACGCTGAGTACCAGGTTGTTAAGTGTAACGTCGTTACGATAGTCCTTCGGGAAAAGGGGCCTCATGGGACGGTCGATGACACGAGAGGTCAGGATCGCGTTCTCGGTAGGCTTACCTTCACGCTTGTTAAATCCGCCGGGGATCTTTCCTACTGAATACAGCTTTTCTTCATACTCTACGCTCAAAGGGAAGAAATCAATACCCTCCCTGGGCTTTACCGATGCGGTCGCGGTCGATAACACAACTGTATCGCCATAATGCATGAATGCCGCACCGTTGGCCTGCGCCGCAACTCTGCCGATATCAACGGT
This sequence comes from Lachnospiraceae bacterium, assembly GCA_024698555.1. Taxonomy (GTDB): domain Bacteria; phylum Bacillota; class Clostridia; order Lachnospirales; family Lachnospiraceae; genus RUG11977. The sequence continues at coordinate 25,460 of JAILRI010000022.1, read as the reverse complement.
AAGTGTACGTCCCGCAAGCTCCAGTGAAAAACTTTTGTACATTTCGTACCTCCTGTAAAATAAACTCGCTTTGTTTGCTCACAAATATTTATTATAACATCCTTTTGATGAAAAGGCAATAAAAAACTCACGTTACTGTAAGCCGATGCCAACAGCAACGTGAGAACTGTGTCGCCAAAAACTTCTCTTATTTCCTGAGTCCGAGTTTCTCAATAAGCGCACGATATTCATTGATATCCGACTTCTTAAGGTACTCAAGGAGTCCGCGCCTCTGACCAACCATCTTTAACAGTCCGCGTCTGGAATGATGATCCTGCTTATGAACCTTAAGATGCTCGGTGAGCTCGTTGATCCTCTCGGTAAGAAGTGCCACCTGAACCTGGGTAGAACCTGTGTCCTCAGGTGTCTTGCCAAACTTGGCAATGATTTCAGCTTTCTTTTCCTTATTGATCATGATTACACCTCCGATTGATCGTATAGTCGACCCAAGCCAAGGAGCCGCCCGGAGAAGCGGATACCTGAGCAGGGGTTCACAACAAATGGTAGTATACGGCTTTACTTATATTTTGTCAAGCATTTTTCCTGCTTTTTCATTTTCACCTTTTATCAGGCATTCACGTATATAAGAGCTGCTGACCGGCACTCCCTCAAAACTCACCCGTTCCACGACTTCCACGCTAAACCCAAGCTCTTCTCCCATCGCTGCGAGCAGTTTGGGAGTTCCTTCACGTCCATGTCCGAACCTGAAATCGTCACCGATCACCACGGCTTTCGCTCCGAGTCTTTCCGCGAGTATCCGCTTTGAAAAATCCTGTGCGCTCATGCAAAAATCCCGGGCCGAAAACGGATAGCGTATATAGATGTCTATACCGCATTCCTCGAGTATCCGCTTTCTTTCATCCTCACTGCGCAGCAGGGGAGTGTCCGCGGTCATACTCCGGTCCGTCCCGGCTTTACTGTCCGCGTCTACAAAATCAAGCCTTAAAACCGCTGTCTTCAGCCCTTTTTTCTTATAAGCCAGAAGGTGTTTTATCAGTTCCCTGTGGCCTATGTGCAGTCCGTCAAATTTGCCGACAGATACCGCTGTATTGCTGAATTTAAAATCTCTGTCACATGTATAGATCATTTTTCTATAAATACCTTTTCCGGCGAATATTTATTTCTGCCCTCAACATATCCGTATATTCCCAGAAATTCACCCTTGCTGGTATATGTGCGCACCTTCTGCGGCGGAGTCGTTATATACTGTTTAAAATGCCTGAAATAGAGCTGGTTGCCGTTTTGAAGAAGCTCGTCATATTTCTCCTTTACATCCAGCCGGGGCAGCTCGTCAAAAAGGCTGTCTACTCCGGTCAGATGCTCCTCAAGCTTTCCCTCTCTCATATACTCTTCCGCCTGCTCCAGAGTAATGGCCGTGTTCACGTCAAACACACCTGCTCTGGTACGCAGCAGGCGTTCCATGCAGCCTCCTACCCCGAGCTTCTCTCCTATGTCATGACAGAGAGTCCTTATATAGGTTCCTTTGGAGCATGTGACCTTAAACGCGACCCGGATGACCTGAGTGTCATCCTTTTTCAGCTCATCAGCATCCGGATCATCGACCGTTCTGCCCGCTTCGAAAGATTTCGACGCATATCTGGCAAACCTGCCCTGTTCACGCATCACACCAAAGCTCCTGTATTGCTTCAGAGCGGAAGAATCATAAAAGCGGTCATAATCCACATCAGTTTCAAACCGTCCCCTGATCACATCCGAAACCGCTTCGATCTTCTCTATGCAGACATTTCTCGTCTCACGCTCTATTTCCTGTCCCGACCTGGCCAGCGCGTACAGACGCTGACCGTCTTTTCTGACAGCCGAGAACATGGGCGGCAATTGATCATATTCCCCGGTAAAGCCGGCGATCGTTTCAAGGATTCTGCTGTCGGATAAACTCTCGAGTTCCTCCGGCAAAGCCCTGTGTATCACATTTCCGGTCAGGTCCTGCGAATCGGTGGCGATCCCCAGTATCATCAGTGCTTCGTAGCTCTTGGAGGTATCGGTCAGGATATCACATACCTTTGTAGCTGTTCCGATACAAACAGGAAGCACGCCTTCCGCATCCGGGTCAAGGGTTCCGGTATGTCCTGCCCTTCTGATCCCGGTTATGCCACGCAGGCGTGCAACCACATCATGAGAGGTATAGCCTCTCTCTTTATAAATGTTTATGATTCCGTTCAAGCAAAACTCCCTTACAGACGCTGTTCTATCTCTCTTAACAACGCGTTAATGACATCATGCATCGAGCCGTTCATGATACATCCGGCAGCTCTTATGTGGCCTCCGCCTCCGAATTTCATGCAGATCTCGCCGACATTGACCGAAGTACAGCTGCGCATGCTGACCCGCCATACCTGCGGGTTCATCTCTTTGAGAAGGATTGCCACTTCCACACCTTTGGTAACCCGCAGCTGATCGATCACGCCTTCGGTATCGCTGCTTTCAAGTCCGTAAAGAGCCTGCACTTTGCGGTTTACGCTCGAGAAGATGACTTTGCCGTCCAAAGCAACGATGCTTTCCATAAGGCACCGACCGAGTATCTGGTTCTGCAGATATGTCTTCTCGTAGAATGTACCGTCAATGATCTTTGAAGAGCTCACTCCGTACTCGAGAAGCCTTCCGGCCACTTCCATGGTATGCCTGGTGGTATTCGAATGTTTGAACACTCCGGTATCATGTACGATAGCCAGATACAGGGCTTCAGCAATATTTATGTCGATAAGCTCCGGATCCATCAGATCAAAAAGAGCCTCGGCTGCCGCGGCTGCCGTCGGAACGATACGGTTCTTCATGGCATACCCGGTATTCGTATCATGATGGTCAAGACAAAGCGATAGCTTTGCTTCCTTCAGATACCTGCCTGCTTTGCCCAGACGCTCAAAGTCACCGCAGTCAACCGCTATAAACAGGTCATAGGGTGCAGCATCCGGATACAGAGAATTGACATCATCCACATTTTTCAGGATCCTGAAACTCTCCGGTATCTCTTCCAGATAAATATCCGTCTCGCAGGAAAAATTCCGGAGTATGTAATTGTACAGCGCCAGACATGTACCAATACAGTCACCGTCAGGACGTATGTGGCCAGCGATCCCGATTCTTTTTGCCCCCTCGACCCAGTTCCACAGCTCCTCACCATTATACATCAATAATTCCATATATCATCCTTACAAGCTTTCATCGGCTTCATCAGCCTCATCGGATCCGTCAGCATCATCGGTCTCATCCGGTACATACCTTGCTTCATCCTGCGCGATCACTTCTTCTATCTTCTGCGACATGTTCACGCCGTATTCGATAGACTGGTCGACAATAAAAGTCAGCTCGGGTGTATTGCGCAGATTGAGATTATGCGCCAGCTGAGAGCGCAGGAACGATGCTGCGTTCTTTAATCCTTTGATAGTGTCATGCTGTGATTTTTCATCACCTAATACACTGATATAAACTTTCGAAGTCTTCAGATCCGGTGCCACATCAACGCTTACCACGCTGGTCATGGGGCTCACTCTCGGATCCTTGACCTCCATCGCGATCAGGCTTGAGAGTTCCCTTTGGAACTCCCTGTTTATCCTGATCATTTTCACACTGTTTTTTCTCATACCGCTAACCCCGTCAGGTTCTCGGAACCTCTTCCATAATGTAGAATTCTGCCTGGTCAAGTTCGGCCAGATCACTGAATTTCTCAAATACCAGGCCGCATTCGTAACCTGCGGCCACTTCCTTTACATCATCCTTGAAACGCTTCAGTGAAGCGAGATTGCCTTCGAATATCTGCTCTCCGCCCCTGCTGACACGTGCCATACAGCCCCTTACGATCTTGCCGTCAAGCACATAAGAGCCTGCGATAACGCCGATACCGGATGCCTTGAACAACTGGCGTACCTCGGCGTGACCGATGATCTTCTCCTCGTATACAGGCTTGAGCATGCCCTTCATAGCAGACTCAACATCATTGATCGCGTCATAGATAACCTTATAAAGCTTGATATCAATACCCTCATGCTCCGCAATATCCTTAGCGGTATTGTCGGGCTTGACATTAAATCCTATGATAATGGCGTTGGAAGCGGATGCGAGCGTAACGTCGGATTCGTTGATATTGCCTACGCCTCCGTGGATAACACGTACCACTACTTCCTCATTGCTCAGTTTTACAAGGCTCTGCTTAACCGCCTCAACCGAACCCATAACATCGGCTTTGACGATGATACCCAGCTCCTTGACCTCACCGGCCTGGATCTGCGAGAACAGACCGTCCAGCGACAGCCTTGCCTTGGTCTCCGCGATCAGCTGCTCCTTGGACTGCGCGATGAATGCTTCCGCAATGGTCCTTGCTTCCTTTTCATCGGCAACCGCGAGGATCACCTCGCCTGCCTGGGGCACCGCGTTGAGACCCAGGATCTCAACGGGAGTGGAAGGTGTCGCAACCTTAACCTTACGTCCCTTGTCATCTATCATGGCACGCACTTTACCGTGAGCGGCACCGATAGCAACGTTGTCACCTACATTCAGTGTACCCTTCTGGATCAGTACCGTAGCAACAGGACCTCTTCCCTTATCCAGCTGCGCCTCGATAACGATACCGCGGGCGCGTCTGTCGGGATTCGCCTTAAGCTCCAGAACATCAGCAGTCAGAAGTACCATCTCCAGCAGGTTTTCAATTCCTTCGCCGGTCTTGGCCGAAACGGGTACAAATACGGTGTCTCCGCCCCAGTCTTCGGCGATGAGCCCATGCTCGGTAAGCTCCTGCTTAACCCTGTCGATATTGGCACCGGGCTTATCTATCTTGTTGACCGCAACTATGATCGATACATTGGCAGCCTTGGCATGGTTTATAGCCTCAACTGTCTGGGGCATAACGCCGTCATCGGCGGCAACCACCAGAATGGCGATGTCCGTCGATTTCGCGCCGCGCATACGCATAGAGGTGAAAGCCTCGTGTCCGGGAGTATCAAGGAACGTTATCTTTCTGCCGCCTATCTCGACCATATACGCACCGATATGCTGTGTGATACCGCCCGCTTCGCGTTCGGTAACATTGGTGTTCCTGATCGCATCAAGGAGTGAAGTCTTACCGTGATCAACATGACCCATAACGCAGACAACCGGAGGCCTTGTTACCAGAGTATCGGGATCCTCCTCCATTTCCTTCAAGAGTTCCTCGATAATGTTGACCTTCTCTTCTTTCTCACAGATGATCTCATAGTCAAGAGCTATCTCCTCCGCTTCCTCGAAGGTGATCTCCGAATTGACATTCACCATCTTGCCGCCCATAAACAGCTTCTTGATGATGGCGGCAGAATTCTGTTTCATCTTGTCTGCGAGTTCTTTGATAGTGATAACTTCAGGAATGGTAATCGTCTTGATCTCTTCCTCCTCTTGCTTAGGCTTTACAACGGGTTTCTGGAAGGCACCCTTGCGGTTTGGATCTTTTTTCTTGCTGTTCTTCTGATTTTCTTCGTCAAAATCGCGATTGCGATCCTTACGGTTCTTGTCGCGGCTCCTGTCCTTTAAGTTGTTGGCGCGGTTATTCTTGCCGATATCTCCCATCAGCTCCGCTTTCGCGCTGCCCCCCGAGGATCTGTTATCGTTCCTGCGGTTCTGACCAAAATTCCTTCGCTGATCGGAATCTTTATCCTTGTCACCAAAACCCTTGCCTGAACCGTTCCGATCCTGGAAGCCCCGGGACTGGTCACGCTGAGAGCCACCCTGGAATCTCCGAGAGTTTCCGTTCTGGTCTCTTCCGTCTCTGTAATCCCTGCCGTCTCTTTGGTCGCGTCCGTCTCTTGAATCCCTGCCGTCTCTTTGATCACGTCTGCGATCCTGGAAACGATCACCGGAACCGCTCTGATAATCTCTGTTACCCTGACCCTGACGGTCACGGTCGCGGTTGCGGTCTCCATAGCCCTGACGGTTGTCGCGGCTCGCGGTTCCTTCATTGGTCCTGCCGGGCTGACGGTCTTTATCCGGACGTACTGTGTTTGCGGACGAGGCGGACTGTTCAGCGGTTTTTGTTTCGATCTTAGGTTCGACCCTGGTTTCGATCTCCTCTGGCTTCTTCTCTTCTGCTTCAGGCTCCCTCTTGGGCATCTTGGGCAGTTCTATATCCTGTTTTTTCTTATGTTCCTTTTTCTCGGGAACGTAATTTTCATTGTTGGGATCAAGCTGGGACTCAAACGCCTTCAGCCTGTCGCCGAGCGCGTCGGTAAGGCTTCCTTTGCGTCCGGTCGCAACATTATTCTTCTGGTTCTTGTTGTTCTGCTGATTACGCTTTTGGTCGTAAGCCGCGTTCGCGCCTGTATTTGTGTTAACGGCAGCATTCCTGCGGTCCTTAGACGAACGTCCGTCAAAAACGTAACCCTCCATAGGAGGCTGAACAGCCGGTTTGGGAGGCTGCGCGGGAGTTTTTCCCGTTCTGGCGAGAGGAGTTCCGTCCTGCTTATAGATCACGCCATCCTTTCCCATAAGAAAAGGCAGCGCATTGCCGGTCTCATCATCTATCAGCCTTCCGTCATCGTCAACTCTGTAAATGATGACCCTTCCGTCCTTGCCTCTGAGTCTGCCCTTCGCGGTTTTTCCGGAATGAGGGGCAGGCTTTTCACTCTTACCGGACTTCTCGGTTTTTTCTTCCCTGACAGGGCTCCCGGTTTTCTCTTCTTTATCAGGTTTCACCGTTTCATCCGCCCTGGTATCATCTTCCGGCCCGGCCTTTTGGGATTCCTTTACCGGCGGTTTGGCTTTACCCCGGTTTCCAAAATGATTTCTGGCCAAGTCAGCCTCTTCGTCGGTGATCCCGCTCGAAGCGCTCTTGGCTTCACTGCCGTTTTCCTGAAGATATTTTAAAATATCCGCATTAAGAGTTTTTGAATCTAGTTCCGGATTTGTTTCTCCCAGCTCCTTTGCCAGTTCATAAATCCTCATTTTTGCCATATATTCCTATCCCTCTTTCCTTTAATCATTCAACTGTTCCAGCAACTTTTTAAGGCCGTTCGCAAGCCCCCGGTCATTGACCGCCACGCTGGCTCTCATCTCATTGCCGAGAGCATGGCCGAGACCATCCTTATCACCGAATTCATAATAAGGGATCTTATAAAAGGCGCAGCTGTCTTTGAACTTCTTCTTGGTGTTATCCGACGAGTCCGATGCGATGATGACCAGATAGGCCTTAAACGACTTGACCGACCTCTCCGTCATGAACTCGCCGCTTCCTATCCGTCCCGCCTTCCTGGCCAGACCGAGCAGAGAATAGACCTTCTTCTCGAGCATAGCTTTGTCAGGCGTATCGATCATTTTTTCACTCAATTTTTTCCAGCTCCTTTTCAAGCCTTAAGTATATCTCATCGGGAATAGCGCATTTCAGCGATTTCTCAAGACCTTTTTTCTTTCTCGCAAGCCTCAGGCATTCGGCGCTGTGACAGATATACGCGCCTCTGCCGTTTTTCTTGCCGGTTTCGTCAAGCATTATCTCCTGTTCGGGAGTTATGATCACTCTGATCAGCTCCTGTTTAGGCTTTAACGCGCCGCATCCCGTACATTGTCTGTTGGGTATTTTCCTGTTTGTCATGTTATCAGATCAGTTCCCTTCAACATTCTGAGACTCGCTTCTGATATCGATCTTGTAACCGGTAAGCTTCGCCGCAAGCCTCGCGTTCTGTCCTTCCCTGCCTATGGCAAGAGAAAGCTGGAAATCCGGTACTATAACCTTAGCGCTCTTTTCAAACTCATCTACTTCCACGGAAGATACCTTGGCGGGCGAAAGAGCCTCTTCAATGTAAACAGCGGGATCTTCGTTCCAGTATACTATATCTACCTTTTCGCCGCGCAGTTCACGAACGATCGCGTTGACACGCTCGCTGTTGGTTCCTATGCATGCTCCTCTGGCATCAACATTGGGATCGATGGAGCTGACCGACATCTTGCTGCGGGATCCCGGCTCACGTACTATTCCGTGGATCTGAACTATACCCTCAGCTATCTCCGCCACTTCCTCTTCAAAAAGACAGCGGATCAGGTCCTTATGTGCCCTGGAAACTGAAACGCGGGGTCCCTTTGTACTGTCCTTGACTTCGAGAACGAACAACTTTATCCTCTCATCGCCCTTAGCCCTGAAATGTTCGCCGGGAATCTGCTCCGCCTCGGTAAGTATCGCGTCAACCTTTCCCAGATTGATGCTTATATTGTTGCCGACATAGCGCTGTACCACGCCGGTGACCAGCTGATGCTCAAGTGCCGAATACTGGTCGAACAGGACCTTTCTTTCCTCCTCGCGCACTTTCTGGATAACGGTCTGTTTGGCTTTCTGAGCGGAAATACGGTCAAAATTCTTCGGCGTAACCTCGATATTGACATTGTCCCCTATTTCAAGCTTCTTCTTGGGAAATTTCTGACGGGCCTCATCAAGTGTGATCTGCGTTGCGGGGTCCTCAACCTCTTCCACGATCTCCTTTTCGGAGAACACAGCGATAGCGCCGGTATTCTTGTTGATCTGAACCTTTATGTTCTCCGACTTGCCGAACTGATTTTTACAGGCCTGCAGTAGCGAATTCTCGATCGCCTCGATCATCACGTCCTTGCTGATATTCTTGTCCTTTTCAATTGCGTCAAGCGCATCCATAAATTCCTTATTGCCAGCCATTTTCCATTATTCCTCCTGTTATGTTAAAAATCTAGTGAAAGCGATATCTTCGCTATGTTTGCTCTCTCAAACGACTTTTCGTTTCCTTCTGTCGAAATAGTGATGGTTCCTTCGTCAAACGATCTCAACGCTCCGGTGTACTCCTTTGAGCCATCCACCGCCTTAAACAGCCTGATGTCCACATCCTTGCCCTGTTCCCGGACCAGATCCCTGTCTTTTTTCAGAGTTCTTCCCAATCCCGGAGAGCTGACTTCGAGTATATAAGCCTCGCTGATAAAATCTTCCCTGTCAAGCTCCGTATCAAGCCGCCTGCTGACCGTCTCGCAGTCATCGATGGTGATGCCGCCTTCCTTGTCTATCAGGGCACGCAGGTAAAAATCACTGCCTTCCTTGACAAACTCCACATCCACCATTTCAAAACCGAGTGACTCAAGAATAGGCACAAGTAATGCTTCCGTCCTGCTCTCATATTCGTCTTTTTTTGCCAATGATCTGTTCCTCCGAAAAACGTTGTCCGACAAAAGTTTAGGAGTGGACTCACATCCACTCCTACTCTATCCTACAGCTACTCTTGTAAGGATAGCACATTTTTTCAATGATTTCAATACTTATTATTGAAAAAATGAAAAAAATTGCTATAATTAGAAAAAATATATTTCGAAAGGTGGGATTAAAATGCCCTGGTGCCCGATCTGTAAGAACGAATATCAGGATGGGATATTACAATGCGCCGAGTGTAAAGTTGATCTGGTAGACGAACTGCCAGTTGAGGATGAACGCGCATCGCTGGCCTTTATCAGTGATGAGCCTCTCGCTGAAAAACTGGTTGAATATCTCGGCTACAACTCTATCGATGCCGACTATACCTACGACGAACAGGAGGAAAGCTTTTGCGTAAAGGTCGATCAGAAAATGCTCGAACAGGCCAGAAGCGCTTTTCGTGCCTTCTACAAAGTCGAAAGCGCCAATATTGCCAATGAGGAAATGCAGAAAAAACTTTCTGAACTGATACACCGGAATTCCTCTTCAGACGAAGATGATGACTCAGAATTCTACAATGATGGCGAAGACATCTCTGAAGAACTGGAGAGTATCAGTCTCGAGAATCTTTCCGATTCCGAAAAAGAGCTTCTTTCACAGGCTCTGGTATCCGAAAGGGTTTATAAACCGGCCGAGGTTTATGTGACTAAATCAGACGAAAGCAAGGATATGTTCTCTACCGCGATCACCTTCCTTGTATTCGCCGCCCTTCTGGTGGTATTTCTGATCCTCAACGCCCTGAATATCATCACTCTGTTCAATAATACCGCTTCCCTCATAGTCATCGGCGCCATGTCCCTCGCCTGCTGCCTGGTGGGAATAAACGCCATCAAGCGTTCAAGGAAAGCGGAGCTTGAATCCTACGACGAAGAAAAGCTCACCTCATCCATTAAGGAGTGGCTGGCGGCAAACATCACCGACGATCTGTTCACAGAGCTTGATACCTCAGATCTTTCCGAAGAGGTCCTTTACTTAAAGCGCACCGAGATCATCAGACAGAAGCTCAATGAAACCTATCCCAATCTCAATGATGACTATGTGGACACCCTGCTCGACGATTTCTACGATACGCGATTCTCAGAATTTCCGGCTCCCGCAGACGAGAATGTCTCAGAAGATGAGGATACGGAAGCTTAAAGCAGGCGTTGCGGCAGAAATCAGAAGGGTGTGTGGCCGGACAGAGCCCCCAGATACCCCCGTTGCGTCATAAAGTTAGGCCGCCGCACTGATGAAGTGCGGCGGCCCCTTTTTTTATCATATCCAAATCATCTACTGAACATTCTTTATAACTTTTATCCTGCACTCAAGCTTGCGGCCGTTTACCATCGCGTAAACGGAAGTTGTGCCGAGTGCCTTGGCGGTTACCTGTCCGTTCTTCATCTCAGCGATCTCCTGGTTGGAGGTTCCCCACCTGATAGTCAGCTTATTCTTGGTTCCGCCGTCTATCTCCAGATTCAGCAGCAGCTTCTCATACTGATACAGAGTAACCGAGGTTTCACTGAGGCCCACGACATAAACCGTCACGGTTCCCTTCTTGCCGGACTGCGTCATCAGAGTGATGATGGCCGTACCGACATTTCTGGCTGTTATCTTACCAGTAGAGTCTACCACGGCGACACTGGGATTATCCGAGCTCCAGGTATAGCCTTCGGTGATATTGCCCGGTGAGAATGTAGCGATGATGCTCTTGGTCTCTCCCGAGGTCATAACCAGCTCGGAGTTATCAAATGTTACGCTGGAAGCATATACCGGATTACTTACCTTTACCACTACAGTTCCGCTGATATCAGGATCATCGGGTGCCGAAGCAATAACGGTGGTAGTACCGGCTTTAAGACCCGTGATGGTTCCCTTCTGGTTAACGACAGCTATCGAAGTATCCGAAGACTCCCATCTGGGCTGATACGACGAATCGGGCGGATCCGTCTGGAATGAAACAGTCTTTGATTCGCCTACCAGCAGCTCAATATAGGTCATGGAAGGATCGATATCTATACTGGTCGTCGCACTGAATACCGTTACCTCGCACTCCGCGTAGGTGTCACTACCGTCCAGCGGTCGGATGGTAATAGTACAGGTACCGATATTCTCGCCCCTGATATAGCCTTTTTCACTGACAGTCGCTATCGAATCGTCAGAGGATTCCCATGTGGCGTTTTTGTTAGTGGCAACCGCGTTACCGACCATAGCCTCGGGCTTGATCCTGCGGCCTATACCGACTTCAGCCTCCTCTTCTATGGTCACCTCTGTAGGAATGACAGTCACTTCACACTTCGCGCTCACATCGCTTCCGTCCGTTGCCGATACGGTCACAAAGCACGTGCCTACGGCAATGCCTCTGACATTGCCGCGATCATCGACAGTCGCTATGCCTTCATCTGTCGTGGTCCACTTCAACTCCTGAACGGTAGCGTTCAGATTGCTTACCTTGGCTTCCAGCTTTGACTTCTGCCCTATATTTAAGGTCAGCTCTTCCTGAAGGCTTAAGCTGGCCACCTTTTCAATGACTGTGACGATACAGTAGCTCATGTACTCACCGTCATTGGAAATACACTTGATCAGGGTCGTTCCGCCCTTTAAGGCCTTTACCCTTCCCCTGTCGTCGACTGAAGCGATATCGGGCTTGGTCGAAGTCCAGGTGACCGAAACATCCGATGCGGTCTTCGGCTCAATGGTAGCGGTAAGCTCCGCTTCATCACCGACATACATCTCCATCTCCCCGGTGTTCAGCTTCAGTCCCGTTACCTGCTGGGTTACAGCTACATTTACATATGCCGTGAGGCCGGCGGCCGTCCGCGCCATAATGACACAGTTGCCCTTGCCCTTGGCAGTGACCTTGCCCTGGCTGCTGACAGAAGCCACCTTGGAGTTGCTCGACTCCCACAGTATACTGTCCGCGGAATCGGGAGGAGTCAGCGTAGCCTCGATATTATATACATCTCCCACGTTCATGGACAGGGAGGTAACATCAAGCTTCAGTCCGGTGGCATTGCGGTAAACTGTAACGTTACAGGTAGTAAACAGACCCGTTCCGTCAGTAGTCTGCAGCGTGATGACAGCATTTCCGACATTCTTTGCCGTAACGAATCCCGAATTATCCACCGCTGCTATCTTTGAATTGAGTGAATCCCATTTGACCTTGGGATTATACGCGTTATCAGGCTTGAGAGTATAAGTGAGCTTATGCTTCTCGCCCACATACATAACTATATCTTTTTCATCAAAGTCCAGGGATGTAACACCCTGGGTAACGGTAAATCTGCACTGATCCTTCTTACCGTTGGAGGAAATGACCGTAACGACAGCCGAACCGGGCTTGACCAGAGTAACCTTGCAGCTCTTTGTATCGGGAGTGACCTCATCGATCTTTATCACCTTGGTATCGGATGAATCCCATGAGAGCTTCTGACCGTCCGGAAGCTCGGGAGTAACCTTGGCATACAGCTGATAGAAGCCCTGAGTCTGGGGCAGGGTCACCTCATGATCCGACAGCGTTACGCCGCTGATTTCCTGAACCACCTTGATGATCTTGGTCGCCACCATATTATTGTCCGGATTCAGCGCAGTGATCACTACCGTTCCTGCCTTCGCTCCCTTTATGGTCATGGACAGGGGCGCGGTATCCACTACCGTGGCTATCTTCGGATCGGAACAGGACCATACCAGTTCGATACCGTTCAGGTTCTTGGGCTTAAGCTCTGCGGAAATGGTAAGGTTATCACCTACTATCACCGAATCGCTCTTTGATTTCAGTTCCAGGCCGGTCACGGACGCAATGACCTTGATACGGCATCGTGCACGCTTGGTCATGCCGCTCACCTTTATGCTCGCGGTAACCCACGCGTCGCCTATGCCTACGGCTGTGACCAGACCGTTCTCATCAACGGTCACTATTTTATTGTCCCCTGTTGCCGACCATGTCACCTCACCCTGATAGGGATTGGGGGCGGTCAGCATAAGCTGGAGGCTGGAACCTACAGGCATGGTCTCGGATGTGGTATTCAGAGTGATACCGTTTACAACAGTTACCGACACATGCATGTCGGAGCCGTCAAAACCGATGGCAGCGCCTGAAGCGCCTATAGCCGAACCCGATGCCGCGTAAGAGCCGAATATTTCCTCCAAAACGCTCGGGTCGGTCACGCCTACAGTGATCACGACAGGCTTATCTCCTGTCACACCGCGTGCCTCAACTACGCCCGAATTGGTATCTACGTATACTGTCTCCGGATCAGGCGAGGAAAACCTAAACTTTCCCGAAGGCAGGTTGGAAGCAGCGAGCAGATCAAAGGTATCGTATACATGCTCGTTGTAATAATTCATGATAAGGCTCTTGATCGGAAAGCTTACGGGCACGATCAATACGACACCCATGTACTGGATATTGACGCCACTGATACCCTCCTTGCCTTTACCGTAGGTCGGGAGGGCATTGCTGGCCGTGGCATCCTTGACCGGTATGGCCGTCAGATAATATACGCCGGCGGGAAGATCCTTTAAGGTCACCCTTCCGTTGACCGTACTGATCTCCATATTTTGTTCATATACTTTGGTGACCTTCTTTGACTCATCCGGTCCGTCCCCCTGGTACAGCTGCCAGTCAAGCGTACTGGCATTGACCGGAAACTTTCCATCCGAATCTTCTGATTTGGATGTGCCCAGCTGTACTATGATCTTGGTGTCATCAGGATCGATCTGCACCGTATAATGGGACTTATTGTCCTCGGTATACCCTACTACATGGGATTCGGGTACTACCACCACATTGAACGTAAGCTTGGCGGCACTCTGATCTTCTACAGTCGTGCTGGTAACGGTGATAGTAGCAAATCCGGGCGCACGGGCCTGTATGACTCCCGTCTTTTCCTGAACAGATACTACGGAAGAATTACTGGATTCCCACAGCAGCGCTGTCTGCGGTTCCTTTAAGTCATCCGGATCCACATCACTGGGCACATAGCCGTTCTTGCCGGCTGCTATCGCTTCGTCCGTATATTCGTAACTGACATATTTTAATTTTCTGAGATAATGATCACAGTCCTTGTACTGGGATGAATCACTGGTATAGAGCTGCAAGGTTTTATTTTCGGATTTTTCGCCAAACTGAGCCTGAAGAAGACCATAGTGGTACTTCTCGGGTATGCTTTTTTCCATGATATTACCGTCCGCCTCGCCATCGGCCCACTGCAGCGGTACATAGATAGAGCAGTAAGAGGCACCGGGGTGTAATGTTCCGTCCGGATCCGTAACGTCAACCACCAGTCCGGCAAAACCCGGGGATTTTATCTTGAAGGTAACACGTACACCACTGTCTTCTTCATGCGCTATCTCTATGATATTCGGATTGGACACATGCCAGGTAACAGCAGTTCCGGAAACGATACCTTCAGAAGATATCAGTGTGATACTCAGCTCCCTGTCGGAACGGTTTATCTGGGAATAATCCAGAGTTCCGCCCTTGGGAACCTCTCCCTTACCACTGGGTAAAAGGAAAGAATAAGATGCTTCCGCGGCGCTCGCCTTACGCACCTCGCTGATCCTCTCACGTACAAATTCACGGACGCTCGAAACAGCGCTCGTAAACCATGAACCGTCGTTGGCTAACGGTTTATAGTCTGCGAGCAGCATAGCCGTGACCACCAGTAAGGCCACCGCTTTCAGCACTTTCGTCTTTCTCATAAGCACCTCCGATGTATCCAATGTTTCATATCTGATATTCCCTCCGGATCACGTCCCCGCATAAAACATGATAAAAATATCAAAAGCGATGACTGCTTTACCAATCATATATGCGTAACAGGGGAAAGAATGAAAAAATCAAGGCTTATTGTCCTATATCTTATTATATCGGCAGACTGGGGCAAATCGATTACAGTTTTATGTCAGTTTATAGTCATAAAGTTACAAAAATAAGGGCAGAAATCATCCTGCCCCATGAATACTGTAACCTGCGTTCAACTTTTCTGTTCCTTTGACTTCTGCGTGCCGCCCTCAGCTTCTGAGTCTGCGCTCCCGCTGAAATGCTCGTCGACCAACAGCCCTATCATCTGCTTTTTCATATATACATCAAAGCAGAGCATGGCGATAAAGCTGAACTTCTGGAGAAGCTCCCGCTGTCCGGGATCCTCCACGTCTTCAAAGGATACTTTGGACTTTTCAAGCTTGCGAATGACATCACGCGTGATGATGCCCGCCTGATCCTCCTCAAGAGCAAATATCCCTCTGTAGATATCCTCGAAACCTATGTCCCCGGGTTTATTAAAAAACTGCTCTCTGAGCGGCTTTAATATAGCCTTTGTGTCACTGATGGAAAGGATGTTTTTCAGGTAATAAATGAAAAGAAGCATATACATATGATCTTTGGTATATTTCTTCTTCTCGGGAGACGGAAGCAGGTCGTTCTTCGTATAGTTGTTGATCATGGTCTTAGTGAGAAGCTTGTCATCACTGAAACGCTTTGATGACTCCAGATACTCATCCATGAACTTGGTGACCTGATCCATATACAGCTCGATGCCGGGAATCTCGCCGGGCTGTACGTAGTTGATCGTCTTCATCTTGGCGATGATAGACTCGATATATTCGTTTCTGTCAGACATAATCTACGTGATTTATGAGCTGCCCGTCAGGAATGATCCGGAACCACTCCTTACGATCACTCCGCCTTGGCGGCGTCTGCCTCCTCATCTTCCGTGAGATCATCCAGATCGAAGTCGTCAAAATCGTCGAAATCGTCATCATCTACGTCCTCAAGATAATCGGGCTTCCGGTAAAAACGGTAAAGCGCGTATGCTATACCTGCAATGACACAGATGCAGCCGATAATAGCCAGAATGATAAATAACGGATCCTTCTCCTTCTTCTCCTCGATGATAATGGGCTGATCCTTCCTGCGTAAAAGCTCATTCACCTTTACACTGCTCACTTTATCAATGATCTTATCCCTGATCTCTGTAGGATCTATTCCCGTAATGATGTCCTTATACTTGTCAACCAATTCCAGCATATCGTTCACCCCTTCATTAAAAATCTGATAAAAAAATGTGTAGTAGTTTTGGAAACCACTACACATATATTATCACAGAAATAAATATCAGTCAAGAAATTTCACTGTGTTGTTATTTGCCCGATTTCGAGGTTTTTTCACCGGACAGCAGGATATTGACTATGATACCGAGGATAAGCGCCGTAGCTACCGTGGTGATGGTCACCGCTCCGAAGTTCAGCGAGAGGCCGCCGATACCTGCGATCAGTATGGTAGACGCGGTAAACAGGTTGTGGTTATTGCCCAAGTCAACCGGCTGAAGCATCTTGAGCCCCGAAACAGCTATAAATCCGTACAGAGCCATGCACACACCACCCATTACGCATGAAGGGATGGAGCTTAAGAAAGCGATAACAGGTGAGATAAAGGAGATGATGATGGCCAGACACGCGGTGCACATAATGGTAATGACAGAAGCGTTGCCGGTAATAGCCACACATGCGATGGACTCGCCGTAAGTGGTGTTGGGACATCCGCCGAAGAACGCGCCTGCCATGGAGCCGATTCCGTCACCGAGCAGGGTCTTGTCCAGACCGGGGTCTTTGAGCAGATCCTTTTCGATAATGGAAGAGATGTTCTTATGGTCTGCCACATGCTCGGCAAATACCACGAACGCAACCGGGATATATGCCGCGGCAATGGTTCCCACATAAGCGCCGTTTATATCACCAAAGCCCTTGAAGGCCTGAATGAAGGTGAAATCAGGTACTGAAAGGAAGGTCTTAAGCCCTACTCCGCCTTCCCATAAAGCGGTGATATTGCTGAAATCGCATATCATAAGAGCCGGGATGCCTGCTGCCGAGCCTATGGCCGTAAAGACCGCAGCCAGTGCAAAGCCCGCGAGGATGCCGATGATAAAGGGTATCAGCTTGATCTTGTTTGAACCGTATACCGAACAGAGCGTTACCACCAGGAGCGTTACCAGACCGCAGAGTATAGCGATCAGTTCATGTCCGCCCGCGTTGGCTGTCTTTAAGTCGCCTACGGCGTTGCCTGCCAGAGCCAGACCGATGATAGCCACAGTAGGACCGATAACTACCGGAGGCATCAGCTTGTTGAGCCATTCAACACCCGCCGCCTTTACTATGACAGCTATGACCACATACACCAGTCCCGCAAAGATCGCGCCCAGAAGTAATCCGGCAAATCCGGCCGCCGCCGAAACGGCTCCCGCGAATGCGGCTGACATTGAACCTAAAAATGCGAAAGACGAACCTAAAAATACAGGTGACTTCCGCATGGTGAAAAGAGTATACACGATAGTTCCGACACCGGCTCCGAAAAGAGCTGCTCCAATGCTCATGGACACCTCTCCGGCACCACCTTCATAGGTTCCCGAAATGATCACAGGTACCGCGATGGTTGCCGCCATGATCGCCAGGAGCTGCTGGAACGCGAACACCAGGATCTGTCCGAAACCGGGCTTCGCATCAACATTATAAGTTAATTTCATATCCGTTTCCCTCCGTTTTTTTGCTGGTCAATTTGACCGCCTATACCATTCTATATATTTAAGTCTGCTTGTCAATAGCACTTGTGAATTTTTCTTTACTTTATTTTTAGATTCATTTATACTAGTCTGAGCATCGATACATATGAAGAATAATACAGGAACAATAAGGGGTTTAATATAAATGAACGCTCTTCTCTCCTCACTCAATGACATGCAGCAGACCGCGGTCCTGCACGACAAAGGTCCCCTTCTGATACTTGCGGGCGCGGGCTCGGGCAAGACCCGGGTACTCACCCACCGCATAGCATATCTGATCGCCGAGCGTGATATATCGCCCTATCAGATCATCGCCCTGACTTTCACCAACAAGGCAGCCGGCGAGATGAAGGAAAGGGTGGCAGGCATAGTAGGCGCCGGCGCTGAAAACATATGGGTCAGTACCTTCCATTCCTCCTGTGTCAGGATACTGAGGCGCTTCATCGATACTATAGACTATGACAGGAATTTCACCATATACGACTCCGATGACAGCAAATCGCTGATGAAGGAAGTGTTCAAATATCTGGGTATCGATCCCAAGAAGCTGAAGGAAAAAGCCGTGCTGGGAGCCATTTCGCACGCCAAGGACGAACTCATAGGACCGGAGGAATTCGCGGAAAGCATAGGCTTTGACCCCATAGAAAAGCAGGTGGCAGCCTGCTATAAGGAATACCAGAAGCGCCTGAAGGCCAACAACGCCCTTGATTTTGACGATCTGATATTCAAGACCGTGGAGCTGTTCGATACCAATCCCGATGCTCTCGATTATTACCGCAGACGCTTCCGCTACGTGCTGGTGGACGAGTATCAGGACACCAACTACGCGCAGTTCGTGCTGGTCAGCCGTCTGGCCCGTTATGAAAATGAAGAAGGCGCCATCGAACAGAATCTCTGCGTGGTAGGCGACGACGATCAGAGTATCTACCGTTTCCGCGGCGCAGATATCCGTAATATTCTTGATTTTGAAGATAAATATCCGGACGCGACGGTCATCCGTCTGGAACAGAATTACCGTTCCACCGGCAACATACTTGATGCCGCCAATGAGGTCATACATAACAACCGCGGGCGCAAGGATAAGACGCTCTGGACCTCCAAGGACAAAGGCGCTCCCGTAGAGGTCATCTGCTACTCCAATGACAATGATGAGGCGGCAGGGGTAGTAGGCGACATTGCTTCGAGAGTCTCGCAGGAAGGCCGCCCCTATAAGGATTTTGCCATACTCTACCGGACCAACGCCCAGTCGAGAGCATTTGAAGAAAGGCTGATATACAGGAATATTCCCTACCGCATCATAGGCGGGCAGAACTTCTATCAGCGCAAGGAGATCAAGGATATCCTCGCCTACTTAAAGACCATAGACGGCGGACTTGATTCACTGTCTGTCAAGCGCATCATAAACGTGCCCAAGCGCGGCATCGGACTGGCGACCTTAGACAGAGTGGACGGCTACGCGATGGAGCACGGTATATCATTTTACGAAGCGCTCGTAAGAGCCGAATATATCCCGGGCATCGCCAGGGCAAAGGACAGGATCACATCCTTTGTGAGCATCATAGAGATCCTGCGCCAGAAGCTCGCAAACGGTCTGTCACTTACGGATCTGATCGACGAGATACTCGAAGCCACGCAGTACATCGACTATCTTTCCGATGAAGACGAGCCTTCCAAAGTGGATGAACGTATTGAAAATATTAACGAACTGATCTCCAAGCTGGCCTCATACGAGGAAGAAGCCGGAGGAAGCGGTTCTGAAGCCTCCTTAAGGGATTTTCTGGACGAAGTTTCCTTAGTAGCCGACATAGACAGCTACTCGGAGGATTCTGATATGGTCCTGCTCATGACCATCCATTCAGCGAAGGGTCTGGAATTCCCCAATGTATACCTCGTGGGGATGGAGGAAGGCCTGTTCCCCAGCTACATGTCCATCAACGCGGACAATCCCGAGATCGAGATAGAGGAAGAACGCAGGCTCTGCTATGTGGGCATTACCAGAGCCGAAGAACATCTGACCTTAAGCTACTGCAAGCAGCGCATGCTCAGAGGCGAGATACAGTTCTGCAAGGTTTCCCGCTTTGTCGGAGAGCTTCCCAGGCACTTGGTGAGCGTTTCCGGCGATAACCGCGAACGGCGGCTCAACCAGACTCCGGCTTTCGGAAAGACTTTCCCTGTGGCTGAGAAGAACGGAACGCTCGATTTTAAGCCCCACGACGGTAAAGCTTCCCGGCAGGAAACCGGAGGCAGTAGCCGATATGGCGGACATTCATCATACGGCGGTCCTTACAGTTCAGATACAGGTTCCGGCAAGCCCTCTGCCGAAATCTCCGACTTTCTGCGTGCCAACACATACAAAGAGAAACATATGATGCCGCCGGCGGGCGCGAACGCCAGAGACGAGATCGGCTACGGTGTGGGTGATCAGGTCATGCATGCCAAATTCGGCATAGGAACCGTCACAAAGATAGTCAAAGGCGGACGGGACTACGAAGTGACCGTGGACTTTGAGGCCGGAACCAAAAAGATGCTTGCATCATTCGCAAAGATGAAAAAAGTGTAATCAGGAGGATATAAACATGAACTACTCAACCGAAACCAAATGTCTGATGGGCGGCTACACGCCTCACCAGGGAGAACCAAGGCAGGTGCCCATCGTACAGAGCACTACTTTCAAGTACGACACTTCCGAGCAGATGGGCAAGCTCTTTGATCTGGAAGCATCGGGCTATTTTTACACCCGCCTGCAAAATCCCACCAACGATCATGCCGCAGCCAAGATCTGTGACCTGGAAGGCGGATTTGCGGCCATGCTCACCTCTTCGGGACAGGCAGCCAATTTCTATGCCATTTTCAATATCTGTGAAACAGGCGGACATTTCATCGCCTCATCATCGATATATGGCGGCACCTACAACCTCTTCGGCACCACGATGAAAAAGATGGGTATCGAGTGCACCTTTGTGGATAACGATATTACCCCCGAGGAGCTCGAAAAGCAGTTCCGTCCCAATACCAAGGCTGTATTCGGCGAGACTATCACCAATCCCACCGTTTCCATTTTCGACATAGAGAAATTCGCGGCAGCGGCTCACAAGCACGGAGTACCGCTCATCGTCGATAACACCTTCGCGACTCCCATCAACTGCAGGCCTTTCGAATTCGGCTGCGATATAGTCACCCACTCCACCACCAAATACATGGACGGACATTCAGTCGGTGTAGGCGGCGTGATCGTGGACAGCGGCAACTTCGACTGGATGGCTCATAAAGATAAATTCCCGGGTCTTACCACTCCGGACGAAAGCTATCACGGTCTCATTTACGCTGAGAAATTCGGCAAGGCCGCGTATATCACCAAAGCTACCTCTCAGCTCATGCGCGATTTCGGTTCCATCCAGTCTCCCATGAACGCGTTTTACTTAAATGTCAGCCTGGAGTCCTTAGCCGTTCGTATGGCGCGTCACTGCTCCAGCGCTCTCAAAGTCGCTCAGTTCCTTGAAAAGCACGACAAGGTCGCCTGGGTAGACTACTCCGACCTTGAATCCAGCCCCCAGCACGCCCTGCAGCAGAAATACTGCCCGAAGGGTACCTGCGGTGTGCTTGCTTTCGGCATAAAAGGCGGCAGGGAGGCTTCCATCAGATTTATGGACAGTTTAAAGCTCGCTTTCATCGAGACCCATGTGGCCGATGCCAAGACTGCTCTCCTCCATCCCGCCAGCCATACCCACCGCCAGATGACCGACGAGCAGCTCCTCGCCGCCGGCGTACGTCCTGACCTCATCCGCTTCTCCGTAGGTCTCGAAGATCCCGATGATATCATTGCCGACTTAAAGCAGGCTCTCGAGAAGGTATGAGACTGAAAGCGAAATTACCGGTAAGGATATTTGCTTATTTTGCATACTTAGGGGGTTGTCGCACTAAGAAAGCGCGGCCCCCCATTGCATACTATTTATCCGGAAATTGACTGCATCTGGGTTTTTTCGATTTGCGGTCATATAAAGCAGGGCGGTGTGGATTTGAGATTTGAATAGAAAAAGTGCATCGCATCAGATGATTAATCATTTAGTGCGACAGCCCCTTATAATTCATTTAAGAAATTAGCATTAATATACTCTAACGCAGAATAATACTGCTTCCAAATCGTACCATTAAAAACTTTGGTCATAGAATTTTTATATAAAAAGTTTTTGAAAAAGATCAGATTATATGTTATGCTTCCGGCATAAACAGCAAGGCAATTCTGATTCAAATGTCTGTTGGAGCATTATAGTTTCCCGGATGTCCATAACCTGCTGAATTTTTGATGGATCATTATCCTTCAGCACACCTGTTCAGCATAGTATTTCCCTTGCATTTTTAAATATTTTTCATGTTGCTCATGCCGGGGAAAGAAATCCTTAAGGTATGGGCGGAAAGGAGTATGTATTGGCTGAAAAAGACATTACTGATAAAGTATTGGAGGACTACGAGGATGTTTTTGCCGACATAGTTAACGGACTGGTGTTTAACGGCAAATATGTGGTAAGTGAAGATGAACTGCAGGATATCCTGCCGGCATCATTTTACAAGGCATTTGATCGGAAGCTCCATGAGGAGGAGCGTGATGTCGCAAAACGTTGGAAACGCGGACTGATCAATATTGCTGTTCTGGGGATCGAAAACCAGACGGAGGTTTACGAGCCCATGCCGTTAAGGGTGATCGCCTATGACGGCAGCTCGTACCGGGCTCAATTAACTGAATTTGATGCCCAGATGAGAAAATGGAGGGCGTTGAAACAAAGGAATGAGTCTACTGTTTCAAAAGATAACGACCGGAATAATGAAATAACAAAAGCTCAGGATGCTAAAACTGATAATGACGTTGAAACATTGAAAACACAGGATGCCGAAAAACCAGTTTTTCATCCGGTTCCGGTGCTGACTATTGTTTTGTATTTTGGAAAAGAACACTGGGATAAGCATCTGCGCTTAAAGGAGTTGCTTGAAATACCGGAGGAAATGGATCCTCTTATAAACGATTACAAGATCAATGTATTTGAGGTTGCCTGGCTTACTGATGATCAGATTAAGATGTTTCACAGCGATTTCAGGATCGTGGCCAAGTTCTTTTCCGAAAAACGGAAAAACCCTGAGTATGTTCCCGACGATCCTTCAGAGATTCGCCATGTTGATGAGGTTCTGAAGCTTATCGCCGCGGTAACAGGAGATGACAGATATAAAGAAATTATAACCGATAAAGAAGAAGAGGAGGAGGTAAAGAACATGTGTGAAGTAGCTGACAGGCTTGAAAAAAGAGGAATGGAAAAAGGTATTATAGAAGGCCGGAAAGAAGGTATGATCAAGGCTTTATACGATCTGGTAAGTGATGGTCTGCTTTCGATTTCTGATGCCGCGGTAAGAGCGGGCATGACAGAG
This sequence comes from Lachnospiraceae bacterium, assembly GCA_024698555.1. Lineage (GTDB taxonomy): Bacteria > Bacillota > Clostridia > Lachnospirales > Lachnospiraceae > RUG11977. The sequence goes on along the minus strand of JAILRI010000022.1, from coordinate 2,297 downwards.
CAGCAGTTCAAGGCTGCAGGAAGCAAGTTATGATGTTTTATATTTTCGTTCTAACGCAAGCGCTTACGGTAGAGTGTTGTGACAGTAAACAGTTGCCTCTTGTATTAAGCGGGTAGAGCCCTGTGACAGTAAAATGTCACCATTTGCCAAAACAATCGGAATCGCTCTCCACTGTCCACTATCATTATGAAAAATAATTGCCTACTCTACAATCCGGGGTAAAACTAAGCGCTTACCACTAAAGTATAAGGGCCGCCGCACTGTGAAAGTGCGGCGGCTCTTTTTTTGTTGATCTTTTACTTTTTCCTGTTTATTTCACAGTTACCTTTACTTTCTGCGCGTAGCCGTTCTGGGCATATACGTAGATGTAGCAGGTGCCCTTTGCCTGAGCGGTGATGACACCGTTCTCATCTACTGTCGCGACGGAAGCGTCAGTGGTAGCAAAACGGAAGTCGGCCGCGTGATGCAGCATGCTCTTCTTGCTATCCTTAAGTACTGCTTCGGGCTTAAGTGCGTAGGTCTTCTTTCTCTTCAGAGAAACAGTCCCCTTCTCAAGCTTAACCTCGGTAACGTTGGAGTGCTTCTTATCATCCGTGCCGGTTACGTGGGCGTAGAGGCTCTTCGCGATCCTCTTATGCTCGCCGTTAACCTTGCGGTAAGCGATAACGCATACCTTCAGGTCACGCTTGGTATCGATCGCCTTGCCATAGAGCTCGGTGATCTTGTAGGAAAGATCAGATGCATCCACACTGGCGATCAGCTCGCAATGTCTGCCTCTCTTGCAGTATGTTGCGTAAATATCATATCTTTCGGCATCCTCTACCTTGCCCCAATTAACTACTATATTCTTGCCCTTAGGATAAACCTTGAGACCTGAGTTAATGTCGAGCTTGCCCTTAGCCTTCTCCTCACTGCTGATGCTGTCAGTAACAGGAGTAGCTGTAGGCTCAGGTGCCTTAGTAGGCTCCGGAGTCGCAGTGGGCTCGGGTGTACCTGTAACCTCAGGTGTCTTGGTGGGTTCAGGCACAGCCGTAGGCTCAGGTGTAGCGGTTGCTTCAGCCTCATTGGCCTTCCACTGAGCGTAGAGCTTCAGATCAGTGGTGGCGGGCACGCTTTCCTTATCGGCATATGCCGTTCCCGTTCCGTCGGCGCTGGTGTTCCATCCGGTAAAGGTATATCCGGTTCTGGTGAACGCATTGGCATTCAGTTCAGCAGTGCTGCTGATAGTCTGGGATGCCATGGTTCCTGTGCCGCCGTTGGCGTCATAGCTTACAGTATAGGAGCTGTAAGAGTAACCGGGCGCATAGGTGCTTCCGCTGCCCGAAGCAGTTTCCTCAGCTATCGCATAGGTCGAGAAACGTGATGAATAAATATAGATCCTGTTTTCCCCTGCAAAGAATGTTCCGTCTTCCAATTTAGCCTGAGCGGGTCTTGAAGGAAGTTCTATAAGCTTGTCGGCTTTTGTGTCGTGATATCTGAATGCTGACAGCTTCTTGCCTGCTGTAGCATACGGTATGATGATCTCCAAAACCTTATTGTTCTGAGAGCCGATATTTGTTGTGTGTGTGTCTCCCTGTTTATCGGTTACCGTCAGGCTTAAGCTCAGATCAAGGAAATTCAGCTTCATTTGCTTTACAGCCTGAAGTTTCTTTATAGCATTCTTACCTTCATTGAACTTTTCTAATTCAGGTACAGTCATACCGGACTGTGCTACCTTATCGCCATCGGTAACCGAAAGAGTTACCTCTATCTCCTTGGTATTGACATCATCTTTTGCTGCCTGTACAGCTGCCGATTCTTCTGCGACCTCTTCCAGACCGCCGACTGTAGCAGCAAACTCACCTGCCTGCGCATTATCTACGATCGAACTCTCTGCCGCATCCGGCATCTCAACAGTCATAGTAAATTCAGTACTGTCGCCGCTAAGCACTATGAGTTCCGTTTTGGTTATCGTAGTAGGTACGCCATCTATATCCTTTACATATGTGATGACCAGGTTGTAAACGCCTGCCTTAATATTTGTGAGCGTGAACTTGCCATCCGCATCAGTTACGACATTCGAAATCTCAACGTTACCTGATTTCAGAACAACTGACGCGCCATTAACCTTGGCTTTAGTCTCATCTTCTACCGTACCCGAAACGGTGTAAAGCTTTTCCTCACCGCCTTCTTCGCCCTGACCGCCGCTTTCTCCGGCAGCTTTGATCGTGAAATCAGCAGTGATAACCTGCTCGATCTCCCCAATCTTTACCGTAGTCGATGCGGTATAATCGCCTGCCTCGGTCGGAGCCGTCGCG
>JAILRI010000016.1 GCA_024698555.1 Lachnospiraceae bacterium | reverse complement strand
GATAAAGCTCTGGGCCGCGAGAGCTTCCTCTGTATCCTTATGTGCCACTCCGGCCGCTATGGCCAGTGCCTTAAGCTGCGGATATACAGCTGTCCCATAAGCCTCAAGTACATATGGCAGGAGTATGGCTGTAGTCTCTCCATGGGGAAGATTGTATTTCCCGCTTAATGAATGGCTTACCGCATGGGCATACCCCACGTATGAAACCGTGAAAGCGCAGCCCCCAAGATAAGATGCCCTCAGCATTCCGCGTCTTGCCTTCATGTCATTGCCGTTTTTCACGGCACGTTCAAGATTATGGAACACCAGGCGCACAGCCCTCAATGCCTCCCGCCTGGTCAGCTTTGTAGTTGAGTTTCCGATATAAGCCTCCACCGCATGCGCCAGGGTATCCATCCCCGTACCTGCAGTGATCTTTGGCGGAAGCGTCCTGGTAGTTTCCGGATCCAGTACTGCCACATCGGGTATCAGAGGGAAATCCATGAGAGCATACTTATGCCCTGTATCTTCGTCAAGTATCACCGCTGCCACCGTAGTTTCGCTTCCCGTGCCGGCGGTAGTCGGTATAGCTATCATATACGGCGTGCGCAGCCATACCCTGAGCATTCCTCCAAGATCCTCAAGCGTGGATTTCGGACGGGCTATAAGGGCGCCCACGGCCTTGGCTGTATCCATAGATGATCCGCCGCCGAAGCCTATCAGAGCCTGGCAGCCTTTTTCGATATACAGCTGTCTGGCTTCCTCAACATTTTTTACCGTAGGATTGGGCTGTACCCTGTCATATACAGCCAGACAAAATCCCCGCTCCTTAAGTATATCTTCCAGATGCTTTGTGATCCCAAGACCGCGGATCCCGGGGTCCGTTACCAGCATCACTTTTCTTATATTCTTTTTGTTCAGTAATTCAGGGATCTGATCGACCCGATCCAGAATATCAGGATTGCGATACGGAAGTACGGGTATCGCAAGTTTAAAACCAAACTGGAATACCCTGCAGTATGTCTTCTCAATGATGTTCATTATTTTATGCCTCCAAAAACAGTATTTATCACATGGTACTATAAACTCCGGCTTATTTCAATGGCGGCACTTTCATTGAACCTGGGGGACGGGGTCATGTCATGCTCTGCGGATCAGCAGGCATATTATCCCCGCAGCAACAAGGCAGATCCCCGCGATCAAAAACACTATCTTTCGCATGCTGAGTCTGCTGTACAGCGTCGATGACCCATCCAGGACATGATAATAGCTGTACCAGTAGAGCGCTGCGATTAGCAGCGACAGCACACCGGCTATGATGGCGATGATCCCGAGGATCAATAATGATCTCTTCATGGCTTGCCTTTCCCTTTTCCTTTTATTTCCACTCAAATGTTATAAGGCCATAAATATATAAACACAAGATCAGGATCGGGACAAGATATTTAAATATGGGTTTCATCCATTTTTGTATCTTCAGGCCTTTTCCGCTGTTTGCTTCGACCACAAAATCATCCCAGCCCCATCCGGATTTATAACAGCAGAAAATACTGAAAACAAATGCTCCTATCGGAAGAAGATTTGTACTGACTATAAAATCCCAAAAATCCAGCCAGGCGCTCCCTTCCGCAAAAGGCTGAAAATGCAGGACACTATATCCCAGAGCCGTGGTTGAAGATAGTAATGCTATCACTATGGCACAAGCGACACATCCCTTCGGGCGCTTCCATCCCGTCACCTCACGTACGCTCGCAAGTATCCCTTCGAAAACACCAAGTTCGGTCGAAAATGCCGCAAACACCATAAACAGGAAGAATAAACTGCCCCATATCCTTCCACCCTTCATATTATTGAAGACATTTGCCATTGTATCAAAAAGCAAAGAAGGGCCTGCATTTACCTCTATGTCAAACGTGAAGCAAGCTGGAAAGATTATGAATCCTGCTATTATGGCAACAAAAGTATCCAGAAGGATAACGTTTAATGATTCTCCCAAAAGACTTCTTTCCTTGCCGATATAACTTCCGAATATCGCCATCGCACCAATGCCTATACTAAGGGAGAAAAAAGCCTGGTTCATGGCTGCAACGATCACGCTGCCATTGATCTTTGAAAAATCCGGGATAAGATAAAAACTCAATCCTTCTACGGCTCCCGGAAGAAGCAGACTGTGTACGCCCAAAACCAGCATCAGGATCAAAAGGATAACCATCAGATATTTTGTGACCCTTTCCAGCCCTTTCTGAAGATTAAAGCACAGTACCCCGAAGCCTATAATGACTGCTATTAACATATAGATAACATTAACAAACGGATCCGATATCATTTTTACGAACCCAAGACCGGAGGACCCTCCTGTTACAAATTTAACAAAATAATAGATCATCCATCCGGTAACAACAGTATAAAAGGCCATCAGTGCAACATTTCCCGCCAAAGCAAAATAACCGTGGATGCTCCACTTACTTCCGGGTTTTTGCAGTTTTTTATACATTCCGACCGCACTCGCCTGAGATGCCCTGCCTATCGCGAATTCCATGGTCATTGTCGGAAGCCCTAACAGTATTAAGAATACTATGTATATCAGGACGAAGCTTCCTCCGCCGTTTTCGCCTGTCATCCACGGAAATTTCCAGACATTTCCGCAGCCGATCGCACATCCCGCACTCAGCATGATGAATCCGATACGGCTTCCCAGGCGTTCTCTTTTTTCATTCATTTCCATGATCTCCTCTTCACTACGGCCTTTTCAACCCACACTCCGTGCAGAATTTCCCCGTATTATCTGTTTTGCATCCGGGACAGATCCAATCATTCCCCGTCTGATAAAAAAAGAACGGTCCATCCGCCTGCAGCGGCCGGCTGACCTCATTCCAGAAATCTTCCGCGATCGCATTTACCAGCTCCTCATCTGAGATCCTTATATATTCAACCGGATCGTCCGGGTTATGATAAACATTAGGCACTTCTCTCGGGTCGTACTTGTGCTCCCAGATAAGCTTATACTTTTTCCCATTATACCAGTGCTCGTACGAATTCTTCGTTATCCTGTTGTCAGCTTCATCATACAATACATAATCCATTTCCGATCTCTTATGTAGTTTATCAGGTAAGGCCATTTATCAATCTCCTCCTTCTATATGGACCCCGGGGACGGGGTCAGGGGTTCATTTATATGCTTATTGAACCCTCAACCCCGTCCCGGGGGTTCATACCATTATATCAATCCCAAAAGCCCTTGTCACGGCAGAATCTGTGTATATAACTGAAGAAAATCTGCCGGGAAACGTTCCTAAAGACTTGTTTATATGATACATGGAATGCTAAAATGTAGCTGTAAATTCATCTTACGCCGTTATAGCTCCGATAATTGAATATCAAATAAATAACAGGGATGGGGGAATGTTTATGAAATACAAAAAATATGACACTGCACAAAATCTTAACGGATCAAATCATGTTTATTTTTGCAGTATGAAAAATGATCTTGACCGTTATTTTGATACGGTGATCGAAGATCTGTTCATGTATCATAAGGATATTGTATTCTGGGTTCCTGATTATTCCGAAGATGAGGATCGCATAGTAAGAGAAACCCTTGATCCCGATGATCTTCTGAATATGAAAATGTTTGTCGTCCCTGTCACGGCGGAATTTCTGAATACGGATAATGCTGCGAAAAGGGAAATGCTGTATGCCGCTGATAACGGGGTGCCTATACTTCCTCTTATGATGGAGCCCGGGCTGGATGAGGTATTCTCCAAACTGGGAAAAAACATACATTACTTTGATAAGCAGCACAACAAATCAGATAAAACACAATTGTCCTATGAAGAAAAACTTAGACTGTTTCTTGACAAAACACTCTCTCATGATGGATTTGTCAAAAGAGTGATCGACGCCTTACCTGCCTGTCTTTTTCTCAGCTACCGAAAGAAAGACCGGAAATGTGCAAATGCGTTAATGAAACTGATCCATTCAAATGAGAAATACCGTAGCCTGTCTCTTTGGTATGATGAATTTCTGGATGCGGGAAGGGACTATGCAGAAGAAATATCACAGGCGATCGCAGAAAGCAATGCCGTGTTATTAATGGTCACCCCGAACCTTCTGGAAAAGGGTAATTATGTTATGGAGACTGAGTATCCTGATGCTGTGAGACAAAATAAACGCATCATAGCCGTGGAAGCTATAGATACAGACAGGGAACAGCTGGCAGAAGCCTTTCCCGGGATCTCGGATGTGATCCCTGTTTCAAAACCGGATGCACTTTTCCGGATATTGGATGAATTATCTGCGGCGGAGGATCTGTCTTTTGAAACTGCTGAAAAACAGTATCTTCTTGGATGTGCCTATCTTTATGGTATACGTATGGAGATTGATTACAGACAGGGAGAAGATCTGCTCATCCGTGCTGCGGAAAACGGCTGCCCTGAGGCATACGAAAAACTTATACGAATCTATACGGTGGGGATGGGTTTGGAAAAGTATCAGAAAGAACTGTACAACATAACAGCATCGTTAGCAAATGCCGGGAGTCCGGAAGAAAAAAATAAATGTATGCAGGAATTTGAAGTCTTTAAAGCTGAAATGAACCATATTCAACCGGACTTGAAGAAAGGAATACAGTGGAGTGACAGATATATAGCTTATCTGCGGGATTCTGTTTCTGATGAGAACGAAAGAATCATAAACAGTAAAATAGAAGAAGTCACAAATGAGAGGAACCGTATGAATGCCGTGATCAATATCAACAACGGAATGAATAACAGTGATTTTGCGGAAAAGGTACATAATGAAGTTACGAATAGTATTATTCAAAATCATGATACCGAGGGGCTTTCAAGATTGCTGGCAGAGGCCTATTCTGCTAACAGCAATGAATGCGAGAAAAGAGGCAGGATCGACGAGGCTATTATGTACGCCAGAAAATATATAAAGGTCCTCGAAATGGAACCGGAACATTACCGGATCAGGGATATATATGAGTATATACGCCTGGCAAAACTGCTGGAAAGTATAGATGACTGGTCTGCTGCAGAAAAATGTATTGATGACGCAATAGATGTTTATAATTCTTTTGGGTCAATCACTTTTTCTATGTGATACCCCGGCCGTATGCCTGGCGGCATAGTACATTGACAGTTGCATAAAAAAGGATCAACCTTTACGATTGAATTGCATCTTGGCGGATGTAACAACCAATCAAAAGGAGGATCC
>JAILRI010000272.1 GCA_024698555.1 Lachnospiraceae bacterium | reverse complement strand
TAAGCAGATACTTAGACCTTCCATTGGCAATATATGTAGTGGTGCCGCCTTCTCTTAAGAATTCCAAAGACGGGGATTCTATTCCGTAATTCAATGCCAATATATCTTGCAAAGTCTTTTCATCCATGATTGTTATTCCTCCTGTAACTGCCTAAAATAGATCACATTATTGTCAGGATCGTAAGCCTGTCATTATGTTAATGAGGAAAGGATATCATCGACGCGGACATACTCGCCGCCCGGTATCTGGCGGTATATGGCGTTCTTCCCGGCGTTTTTCGCGTAATACAGCGCTTTATCCGCATTTTGGGCGATATCCAGTATGGTATTGGTCCTGTCATTGATAGCCATATTTACTACCCCGATCGACAGCGTTACCCTGCCGCCGTTCGGGTTCTTTACATTGGGAATATCTGCTTTTCTGACAGTACCGGCTATACGGCGGGCAATAGCGGTAACCGCATCATCGGACAGCCCGCGTGTGATCCCGAAAAACTCATCGCCTCCATAACGGGCAAAGCGAACATTCTTTTTATCCTCCTTCCGGCAGGCATTCGCAACCTCCCGGATGATCTCGTCACCCTTTGCATGCCCATAGGTATCATTGCATTCCTTGAAGAAGTCGATATCTATAAATATAGCTCCGATCTTCTGCTTCATTTTAGCGGCGCTTTCGATAAATTCCGAAGAGACCTTAAGCAGCGCGGAACGGTTCAGCAGCTTTGTCATCGGCTCCAGTAAAATCTTCTCCTCATTTTCCTGCATCTCTTTTTTAAGCTTCCGAATCTCCGCGTCAGCCGCCTTCACCCGCTTTACCTGCTCGGACTGGGTCTGTCTTGATTCTTTGCTCTGCTTTTCGTACAGCTCTTCCATTTTTTTATAATAATCGATAGCCTTCATCGGTTCGCCGAATACACGGTGATAACCCGCCATTATACGGCAGAAGTATATCTGCTGCAGAGTGGAATTGTCATTCCCGTCAAAGGCGGTCACCGAATCCAGCAGCCTGGCTGCGCGAGTGCGGTCTTTGCGCTCTATCAGGTACTTTAAAACCTCCATCAGATCGTCATAAAGAGGAATGGGACATACATCCCGAGGTATAACGGATAGCGCTGTATCGGTGAGACTGTCGCCCTGAGCGGGATCCCCAAACATATAAGCAATACAGGCGCAACGCAGATAATAGTCACAGACAAGGGGCTGATACTCAACCTTATCAACCCACGAAGACATGGATAACAGGAGATTGCGTGCCTTTTCAGCCTCATTTACTTCCAGATAGTAAGCGGCGAGATTGAGCATAAATCTCGCCCGGCCAAAAAGATCCTCTTCGGAATCCTCCGGTAAAAACGCAAGACATTCCGTAAGTAAATGTATGCTCTTTCGGATATCTCCGAGCATATAATAATTGGCAGAGAGGGAATTGTATACATTGATCCTGAGCTGGCCCTTTATCCTGTGTTTTCTGACCAGCCTATAGGCGTTTTCGTCCATCGTCATGGCCATCTGCAGGTTCTCATGATACATATATACCTGTCCCAGAGTCATATAAGCTCTGACCAGCAGTACATAAGCATCAGTATCCTTTAACAGCGCCACAGCCCTGATAGCGTTTGAAAACGCTCTGTGATCGTCATCCCCGGCATGATACAGTTCGGCCAGATGCAGGAACGCTGCTCCCATCATAAGCAGATCCGAGGATTTCCGTCCATCCTTTACAAGCCTTTTTAATTCAGCCTCCAGTCTCTTTCTGTCACCGGTATATTTTTCAGCGGCTCTTTGGACAAGGCTCACAGAGTCGTTTTTCCGCATGAGATTATCTCCTTATTACCAGGGAAACGTGATTTGTTCATCGGTTCACCAGAACACGCCGGACCTTGTCTTTTGAGCCCTCACGTGCGTCCTCCGGGTTCATCCTGTAGAAATCTTTGGTAGTGCAACCGGCTCTGCCGCCTCCGGCGCAGGCACAGGCGCAAGCGCAGGCGCAGGCACAGGAGGAATGCACACAGCTCGAATGGTGGCTTGAGGATCTCGAAGACGAATACGAACGTGACGATGAATAACTGTGTGACCTGTGGCCGATTGGTACATTTACTACATTGACTCTCACATAGGTATTCGGAGAAGATGAATATCTGTAGGTTCCGCTCTCTTTCTTTTCGAGAATATCCTTTTCAACCGCGGGAATATCCTTCTCCTCGATCTTCTCCTCACTCTTTATGAAGCTTCTGCCGCAGTAGTCGCAGTTATCCTTGCCCTCAGGACGCGCGGCACCGCAGCCGGGGCACTCCGGATAGTATTCGATCCTCGTACGGGTAACTTTCTTCTTGGTAGTGGTAGTAGTAAATCCCGTCCCCGAAACATATTCCCTGATGCAGCTTACGATCTTGGCTACAACGCCGAAATTGATCGCAATGAAGAACAGAACTATAAGTATGATAAAGATCGTATCATCATCTTCATCTCCGCTGCTTCTGGTGACGCTCTTACTCTCGTCAAATGCAAAGGTTCCGTTGGCATAGGTCACAGTGATCGGATAGGATTCGCCTTTATCCAGCCTCTTGGACCAGGTGCAGTACCCCTCGCTGTCTATGCTGCATGAAGGCGACCAGCTTTCAGCCCTGTCACTGTTCCAGCGAAGCAGAAAATCATCCACCACAATATAGTCAAACCATCCCGGAGTAAACTGATACACAGTCTCGCCCTCGGTCAGGTAATTCATTTCGTACATGTAATCCTGAACTACTCTGAAAGCAAAGGAAACCACCTCATCCTTATAGTAATCCCTGTCAAAATCGATCCTGATGCTGCCGCCATTGTCGGATGTATAGCTTATTTTGCTGATAGTGGGTGTTAAAGCTTCATAAGAAACATAATGCTTGTTGGGTATTCCCACAGTTACCCAGGAAAGGGGTCCTTCCGAATCAGAATCCAGTACCTTCCAGTCAATGGCGTATACCATATCCAGAGTGGCGTCATCATTTACATTTACCGTTATATGGTAGCTTAATATCTCGTCTAAGTCGGCTGCAAGTACTTTTACGCCCGAGATCGGCAGATCGGCAAATGTCTTTATGCCTTCAACGGGTGTAAAAATACATAAAAGCCCCAGCAGAACCGAAAATACGATTATTTTACAGATCCCTTTACTTTTCATTGTGAACCCTCTTGTTTTCTAGATAATGTCAAGGTCAACGGGATACTCTTCCCCTTATGCTTATCGAAAGCCGCGAAGCTGTCATCCTCTCACCCTGAGCGGACACTCACAGCGCATCTGAGCGGAAAAATCACGACGTTCCTTACAAGCGGGGCTTTCCCATATAGTCTTCCAGTCGTCCGCAAGGAAATTGCCCAAAGGCTCATCGGAAAGCCAGCTCTGGCAGGGCACCACGTTTCCGCCCGGAGTAATGGCCATATTTGACAGACCGGCACCGCAGCTCGGTGTATTGATCCCGAGTTCCCTGCAGAAATCGGCTCCTACCCATCCCGGAGAAGTAAAGCTTATCTCCATGCCGTTTGCGGTGCAATAGGCATATGCTTCTTTCAGGATCTCCCTGATATCCGCCGGAGTCAGCTGCATGCTTTCTGATTCGCCCGTTGCAGCCTTTCCGGTTGTGATAAGTCCCGAACAGGTTACATACAGCACTCCCTTGGCATGAAGAAATTCAAGTGTTTTGAGATAGTCCCGGTTCGATACACACAGAGGCGTATTGACACTGAGCGAAAGGCCCGCGGCCAGAGCATTTTCAATACCGGCAACCGTATCCTTATATCTGGCTGCTCCCACCAGGCTGTTATGTATCTGCTCATCCCATGAATAAAAAGTGATCTGCAGGCTGTCCAGCGAAGCAGACTTTAATTTCGCGCAGTACTCGGGAGTCAGTTTTATCCCGTTCGTGTTAAGTCTCGTAACAAACCATGACGCGTAAGCTATGAGCTCGATCAGATCGTCCCGCATGGTGGGTTCGCCGCCCGTAAAGGTTACCTGCGGGATTCCGGTCGACCGGCATTTATCCAGGATCTGCTTCCACTCATCGGTCGAAAGCTCCTTTTCCTCCGACTGTGCCTGTCCGGCGGCATAGCAATGCACACAGTTCTGATTGCAGTGCCAGCATCCGTCCTTGGTCATGGCGCTGACCATGAGGTCCATTCTGTGGGGAGCACGCATAAATGGAGCATAATCGCCAAGGCTTACATATGAGACCGGCGTATCCGGATCCTGTCCGTAAGCTATCGCGGTAAAGGCCGACATGATGGTATCTATGTCTTTTTTCAGCCGTTTTCTGCTTACAAACGGATATACCTTCTTAACTGCTTTACAGGTCTCATCTACTATACTTTCGGATTCTTCCTCCGTGATCTCGCGCCCGCTGTACTTATTGATCTGCTCTATAAGCTCAGTAAGCAGGATGGTCCATGAAAAATTAACGGGTATCACATCCTGCCCGTTAATGATGGCCACTGAGGCCGGAGCGTTATTAAACGCGCCATTCGGCGGTATAAGGTGTATGCGCACCACACCGGGCCCCTCAGGGTTCAGGGTGGTATGGCGAACCTCGCCGAAATGCGCCGCGGCATAGTTTAGCTCTCTTTTGGTCCCTCTCATATGTATAAACCTTTCTCAGATAAAACCATTATTTGCCGTCTTTGGCTTTAAACTTGACATCCAGCCTTCTGTGCGCTTCTTCCTTCCGGTCATACATGGACCTGTCGGCCGCATCGATATAATCCTTCACATCTCCCGCCTGATCGGGAGTGATGATCTGGCCGCCCACACTGACTGACAGGGGGAATCTCACATGAAGCCGTTCTATATGCCCTTTGATGTTCTCGGTAATCTTCAGGCAAAACTCTTCAGCGGTTTCTTTGCCCTCATAATTGCCCACGGCAACAAATTCATCGCCTCCGTAGCGTCCGAAAAGGAACCCCGACGGACAGCTTGCTTTCAGCGCACCTGCGGTAGCCCGGATAGCGAGGTCTCCTTCGAGATGGCCGTAATTGTCATTGATAAGCTTCATGCGGTCTATATCCGCAAAAAGCAGGATAGTGCTCAGCCCTTTCTTCTTCTGGGTCTCAATAAATCCAAACAGAACATCCTCACAGCCCGTACGGTTATATATGCCCGTCAGGAAATCGGTCATATAGATCTCCCTGAGCCTTTTATTGGCCTTCAGTGTGAAAATATTCTGCCTCATGGCCATGAACACGTTATCCATGTTCGTGACCCAGCGGCGCAGCTCCTGGCTGTAAACCATGGATGGATCATCCTTGATCACGACATAACCGATGAGGAAATCCTGGTAATTTAACGGTGAAAATACATAAAGGTGCGATTCATTATCAATTTTGGCATAACCGGGCACCATATCATGCTTTTTGAAGCGGAAAGGCTCCAGTCTCATACCTTCCTTTTTCCAGAAGATCACATCGAGTTCCTCTGAATAGCCTTTCACCCAATGAGTATAAACATTGTCCTCAAGCTCAAACAACTCAGGCTCGGTACACAACCAGAAATTGTCACCCAGGAAGTTGTAATTATTCAGAACCTCTCCCATAGTATGCTGAAATTCCTCTTTACCATCGGTCTTTCCCGCTGCTATGGTCATATCCTGAAAATATGAATCAAACGTTACCCTCTGAATATTCTCGGTATAAACACTTCTGACCTTATTCATGCGCCATGCCGAATCCTGAGGGCTTGCCTCGCACCCGCAGCTTTCGGAAGGCACAAATGAAGATTCGTATTCCGCTTCATAATCCGGGTCGGGATGTTCCATCTGCCGTTTCAGTTCCAGATAAGCATATGTTCCGAGCCTGTCCCAGCCTCTCGTAATGGTCGCAAGCATGGGAAATGTAACCCTGCCCTCGTCTATGCAGTCAAATCCGGTCACCTTGACCTGACCGGGCACATCTATGCCATTTTTATTCAAAGCGGACATAACGCCTATAGCCGTATGGTCATTGGCACAAATGAAAGCATCCGGCAGTTCCCGGCCGTCATCGATCCATTTCTGTGTATTTTCGGACGAAATATAGTAACCGAAATCACCGTCTATTATGTCCAGCAGCTCCATACCGTATTTGGCCACGGTATCCTTTAACGCCTGCTGCCTGATCGCGTCCTCGGGATGACCTTCGATGCCCCTGACATATACGACTTTTTTCACACCGTGCTCGGTTGCCAGGTGTGTTACCAGCTCGCACATGCCATTATAGTTCTCGGTGCCGATATAAGGAATTCCGGGGAGCCTGACTTCCAGGCTTATCATAGGTACACCCGCAGCACCAAAGAGCGCGACGACCTTATCGTGCTCCTCGGGCGCATTCATGGTATTGGTAAGCAGTATCGCCCCATCAAACTCTTCGGGTCTTACCACGTCGATCATATTCAGCTGAAACAGATTCTGCGGGGTCCTGTCCCAAAGCACATATGAGACAAACGCGAAGACATCCACATTCTCTTTCTCCGCTTCTGCCATAACGCCCTCAAGGACGCTCTTGTAAAAACCATTGGTCCATCCGTTTCCAAAGATGGCAATACGTTTTTTATTCATGCGAAATCCTTACGCTTCATTTTTTTTGTTTCACACCGCAAGCCCGTAACCCAGCTCAAAAGCCTGCGTGTTTATATCCACGGTCTTGGGCGGTACAGTTGATTTGATGACTTCTATCCAGTCCTCTTTGGCAAAATCCATGTGGCGCGCGGCCATACCGAGTACGATCACGTTAAAGGTGCGGGTATTGCCCAGTTTCATCGCCTCTGCCATAGCATCTATCTTAAGCACCTTGTACTGCTTCTCAAGACCCTCGATAATACCTCCGGGATACTCTGCCGCGCCAATCACTACGGGCATGGGGTCTATTCTCTGGTCATTGACGATCAGTACTCCGTTTTTTTTCAGAAAATGAGCATAACGGAGCGCTTCAAGTCTTTCAAAGGCAATAAGCACATCCGCGCAGCCTTCTTCAACTATAGGCTCATTTACCTTATCTCCGTAGCGTACAAATGTAACCACGCTGCCTCCGCGCTGAGCCATGCCGTGAACCTCCGAAAGCTTTACGTCATAACCCGCACGGAGCGTGATACCTCCTAAAATACGGCTGGTAAGCAAAGTTCCCTGACCGCCTACGCCGACTATCATGATATTCTTGGTTTCCATACTCTCCTCCTGAACTTATGCTCTCTCTATCGCCTTCTTGGCGCACAATCCCTCACACAGACCACAGCCGTTGCACATCGTCTCATTGATGACCACAACGCCGTCTTCACCCTTTGTAATGGCGGGGCAGCCCGGTTTCATGCACATACCGCATCTTACACACCTGTCTGTGTTGATATGGAACGGAGGCTTGGGTTTATTGGATTTGAGCAGAGCGCACGGCGCCTGAACGATGATGACTGAAACAGCCTCACGGTTCACTTCTCTTCTGATCGCTTCCTCCAGCGCCTTGGTATCAAAAGCGTCCACTATGTAAGTATTCTCAATGCCGATACCGTCATGGCACAGCTTATACAGATCTATCGCGGGAACAGTTTCACCTTTAAGAGTCTTGCCAGTTGCGGCATGATCCTGATGTCCTGTCATGCCTGTGGTGGAGTTGTCAAGGATCAGCACCGTTCCGGTAGCCTGATTGTAGAACATGTTCATCAGCGAATTGACACCAGTATGCATGAAAGTCGAATCCCCGATAACAGCTACCCAGTTCTTCACAAAATCATGTCCCTGAGCCTTTTCCATGCCGTGAAGAGTACTGATGGACGAGCCCATGCATACGGTACTGTCCACTACGGCGAGAGGCGCTACCGCTCCCAGCGTATAACAGCCGATGTCGCCGGCGGCATGCAGTCCCAGCTTCTTCAGGGTAAAATATGTGCTTCTGTGAGGACATCCGGGACAGAGGATCGGAGGACGAACGGGCGCGGCAGCGGGTGCAGCAGCTTGTGTCTTTACTCCCAGAACCTTTTCCCTGAGCATATTGGCACTGTATTCGCCAAGCACGGTAAATATCTCCTTGCCGATGCAGCTTACTCCCCAGGAACGCACCTGCTCCTCAATGATCGGATCCAGCTCCTCAACTATATAGAGTTTGTCAACTTTTTTCGCGAAATCAAGTATCATCTGTTTCGGAAGCGGATTGACACAGCCCAGTTTCAATACACTTGCCTGCGGCAATGCTTCCTTGACGTACTGATAAGGGATTCCGGATGTGATCACACCTATCGAAGTATCGTTCATCTCTATGCGGTTGATGGGGAATTCAGCCCCATCAGCGCTCATCTTCTCTTCGCGGGCTACTACCACCGGATGGCGTTTGATAGCATTGCCGGGCATCATGACACGCTTGGCGATATCCTTGCTGTACTCGACATCTACAGGCTCAAAACGCTCATCAAGCTCTACGATACCCTGACTGTGGGCAAGCCTCGTGGTAGTGCGCAGCATAACGGGAGTGTCATACTTCTCGGAAAGCTCGTAAGCATACTTGGTAAACTCCTTGGCCTCCGCGCTGTCTGAAGGCTCCAGAACCGGAATATGCGCTGCGCGCGCTACGGCTCTCGAATCCTGCTCGTTCTGGGAGCTGTACATGCCCGGATCATCGGCCGCGACCAGCACGATGCCTCCGGTCACGCCTATATAGCTGACCGTATAAAGCGGATCTGCCGCCACATTTACGCCAACATGCTTCATGGAAGCCAAAGATCTTACTCCCGCAAAGGACGCGCCTATGGCTACTTCCATGGCTACCTTCTCGTTGGGCGACCACTCGCAGTATACCTCGTCATATTTTACCAGGTTCTCGCTGATCTCTGTACTGGGTGTACCCGGATATGCGGCCGAAACCTTTACGCCTGCCTCCCAGGCTCCTCTTGCGATGGCCTCATTGCCCAGCATTAATTTTTTCTCTGACATTTTGCTAATATTTCCCCCTTTTATTTATTATAATTCTGCTTTACAAAAAATTTGTTAAGGTTCGCCAGCAGCTGGAATTTGTTGATATCTTTCAGCATATAGCCGGCCGGATGGAGTGCCATAACCCTCATGATGCTGTCACGGTCACGCTTGCCGGTAAGGAACATGACCGGTATATCCTTGGAAAACGGTTCGCTCTTGATCATCTCAAATACCTGCATACCTGAAATGATCGGCATTTCATAATCAAGGAGTATCAGATCCACATTGTTTTTGGCGAGCCAGGTAATAGCCTGCATCCCGGAGTTGGCCATACCTATGCGGTAATCATCCTTCAGCCACTGGTGCAGAAGATGGATGTACCCCGGATCGTCATCTACCAGCAGGATGCTCTTCTTGCGCTGCTCGATCTCCTCTTCGTTAAGCACACTTTCGATCTTTTCGAGAAATGTGACCATATCAAGGGGACGCAGCACAACATCTGCCAGCAGATGCGGCGGAATGAAGGCCTCCGTCTCATCGATCTCATCTTTGATACCTACCAGTACCATCAGCTTGCCCTTTTCCACGCACAGGTCCTTCAGATACACCAAAGTGCTCTGCCTGCCCGCAATGGTCTCATCGGTATAAAGAATGATCAGATCCACTTCATCTTCGTATTCGGCAATACTGCTTACCTCAAGACTCGATTCGATCACGTCATAACCGGCACGCTTAAGATTGGTCGCAAGCGCATTGACCATAAATGTCATTTTTTCCCTGACTATCATTATCGTGTTAAGCTCAGTCATATATTCTCCTTCAAAAATACAGAGTGAAAAAGGATTTTATTTCTAATTTACGGCTTTGATTTCGGCGTCTATCAGTTCCAATGCTTCTTCCCAATGCAGTTCATCCGCAAAAACGCCTAATTTTCCAATAACTTCCCTCATATGTCCGTCAAGATCATACTCCTTAACAGATTCAATGATCAGTGCCGCATTGTCATAATCCATATTTTCGGAGAATTCTTTCAGGGTCTTTAAGGCATCCTCCCAAAGCTCATCTGTCATCAGCTTTTTCGGAATGCTTCTGTTTTCAGGGTCCCCTCCCTTATTATCACCACGCTTCAGATATTCAGGATGCTCACAGCTTTCATACAGAGACAGCAGTTCATCAGTTTTCCTGTTTATCTTCTCCCGGTCGCCGTCATTGCCCGCATTTTCAAGTTCTTCGGCAAGCTTTGACAGTTTGGAAGCGCCTATCACGCGTGCAGAGCTTTTGATGGAATGTACCTCCACCGTATATCTCTCGATATCCCCCCTGTCGAGAGCATTTTTTATGGTATCCACACGCTTTTCTATCTCATCGCAGAACACCTGGAGCACCTTTCGGTAAGATTCCTCCGATCCGCAGTTTTTGATGCCTGCAGTCGTATCGATCAGAAGCTCTTCCTCTCCCCCGGTATCAGGCGTTTGTCTCTCCCCCAAAACAAGACGCTCGCTGTCCCGGTCATATTCTTCTTTAAGGCTTAAGTCCATGCGTGAGCAGATCGAATCCGTCTCTGCCTCCGGTCCGGCTCCCTCAACATTCTGCCATGAACCGGAGTCAAATACACCTCCTTCATCGGTCAGTACCCAGCCGTCTTTCCCGACATGCCAGCTGTCCTGCAGATTGTCATTGCCCGACTGCGGCTGGAATAAAACCATAGTCTGCCCATCAGGTATTCCCTCAGCCGCCTGCTTGTCAGGAACGGCTTCTCCATCTGGTTCGATCCGTTCTATCTTGTCTCCCGGCAGATACATCATCAGCAGCTTCTCCAGCCGTTCGCTGTCTATCGGCTTGGTAATGTAATCATCAAAGCCTTCTTTCAGGAAGCGCTCACGCGCACCGGATATCGCATTGGCGGTAAGCGCTATGACCGGGAAAGTACTTAGTCCCTTTTCCTTGATGCGTTTCAGTGTCTCTATACCATCCATCTCAGGCATCCGGTAATCAAGAAGCAGAAGATCGTAACTGTTCTTTTCAAGCTTCTTCAGGCATTCCGTACCGCTTAGTGCCTCATCTATGTGAATCCTGGTTTCCTTAAGCAGTTCCTTGACGACCACCAGATTCATCGGTGTGTCATCCACCACCAGTATTCTGGCTTCCGGAGCCCTGAAAACCTCCCTGTGCCGGACTTCGCTGTCATCCTTCCTCGCAGGTTCGCCGGTAAACAGACCTATGGTTGCATCGGACGTCAGCTTCTGCGGTATGGTCACTATGAAGGTCGTACCCTTTCCGTAAATACTCTCGACCTTGATGTCTCCGTCCATCTGTTTGATCAGCTGGTTGGTAATGGCAAGCCCCAGTCCGCTGCCTTCTACCGTCTTGTTCCTGTCAATGTCCAGACGCTTAAACTTGTCGAACAGCTTGCCGATATCCTCTTCTTTGATGCCGATACCGGTATCCTTGACCGAAAGGATCAGATTGATCGCGCCTTTGGTCAGCTTTTCAAACCGTACGTTCAGTGTTATGGAACCTTTGTCCGTGTACTTTACAGCATTGTTCAGGATATTGAGAAGTATCTGTCTGATACGTATCTCGTCGCCGCTGAGCTGTTCGGGCGTAGCGGGATTGACTTCGACTTTCAGATCCAGCCCTTTGCCGGCGGCTTTAAGCTGTATCATGTTTATAACGTCGGAAAGCATGGATGACAGCTCATACGGCGCATCCGAAAGCTCTATGCTTCCCGATTCGATCTTTGAGAAATCCAGTATATCATTGATCAGGGACAGGAGTGTTCTGCCAGCACTGGCAATGTTCTTCGCGTAACCGCGGATGGACTCGTCCCCGCTCTCCCTCAGGATCATTTCGTCCATACCCAGTACCGCGTTGATAGGCGTACGGATCTCATGCGACATGTTGGCGAGGAACGTGCTCATTGCCTCGCTGGCAGCCAGAGCCTTCTGCTCCTCAACCCTTGCGAGCTGCGTGGCTTTCAGGATACCGATGAACTCATTCTGTGAAACAGGGTTGGAGAAATAATACCCCTGAAGATAATTGACCTCAAACTCAGCCGCCAGATCTATCTGCGATTTGGTCTCCACTCCTGTGATGAAGATCTGTCTGTTCAGCTTCTTAAGCATGGCAATATAGCTGTCCATGATGATCCGGCCGTCATCGCTCTGCTCCGCCTCCCAGAATACGGTCCTGTCGATCTTGACCGTTTCCACATCAAGATTGGTCAGGAAATGGATGTTGGAGAAACCGATACCGTAGTCATCCACAGCTATATTGAAGTCCTTTTCCCTCAGAGCGGTCACAAATCTCCTGAGAGTATTGAAATCCGTAGATGCCGCTGATTCCTTGATCTCAAAGGTGATCCTGGACGGTGCGATATTGTATTTGGATACAATATCTATGATCCTTCCCGCGTAACCTGTCTGCATGCACTGGGAGATCGAAAGGTTGATATTCAGGGTGTCAAGTCCCATTTCGGTGGGAATACCGCTGTTCAGGAACTTACATACCTCTTCAAGCACGAAATCACCCAGCTCGAATATCATGCCGGTACGCTCGGTAATAGTGATAAACTCATCGGGATATATCTCTCCGATAGCCTCGTCGTGAAGTCTGACCAGAGCCTCTCCGGCACAGATGCTCAGATCGGAGGCCCGGTAAATCGGCTGATAATAAACCTCGAAGCTCTTTTTCTTAAGTCCGCTGATGATAGCGGATTCAACCTGACTCTGTCTTAACAGGAACTGAAGACTGCTGCCGCTGACTACCGTCGTATCCTTCCCCCCGGAAGGCGCGGGACTGTGAGCCAGCATCATGATCTCCTTTGCCGTTCGTATCTCCTTGGGTATCTCCGCGCAATAGATGGCCGCCGCAAACCTGGCGTCACGATCCATGAAATGCCAGCTCTTATCGAATCTCTCCTTAAAGGTATTGGATATCTCCAGATTCATCCTCTTGTCATTGTTATCATTTATGATCGCGAAGGTTCCCATGCCGAGATAGTAGATATTACGTCTTTGTACGACTGTTGCCAGATAATCAACGGTCATGGCTGTAAGCGCCTCTATATTTCCGGGTCCTATCAGCCTGATAAACGTCATGGGGTTCTGAACCTTAAGAATGATGACGCAGAAGCTCTGCCTCACCTTCATGAACAGCCTCAGGTCATTTTCAAAGGCTTTATAATTATATATTCCCGTATGCGGATCCCTGAGATTATCTTCGTTCTCTATGGTCATCATGAGCCCCAGAAGCCCCAGTGATTCACTGAAGAGCTCTGTATTGACTCCCAGAAATACCATCTGGACCACCAGCCCGATAGTTGTGACCGCGAAAAAGTAAACTATCACGTAGCGGCTCTTTTTATTCATGAAATTCCAGAAGAATAATATGACACCTATGGAGATCACATAATACAGTATGCTCGCTCCAAAGATCACGTTCAGACCGACGCCTCTGGCGTAAGCTCTGTCTTCGTCAAAATAGCAGACCCATCCGGTAAACGGATTGATAAGGGTCATGAGCTGCATGACAAAAAACGGCACCGAGATCACACACTTGGCAAACCTGCCGATCCTGTAGTTCATGCCGGTATGAAATGCCACATATTGCCACAGTATCGGAGCAAGAGAAACATGTATCATAAAATACACATACTGCATGGTTTTACGCACGGCAAAAGCCCCTTCAGACTCCATCACGAAGGGGATCAGTGAAAGACCTGTTATATCGCACAGGGAACAGAGCAGGACATTGAGAACCAGCAGCATGAACAGCTTATTCTCGGTCTTCTCCGGTCTGTTGCGCATAAGGTAAAAAAGCAGTACCGATACGCAGATCGCTGCCGCTGCTGTTTGAAAACCTATCCTTCCCACTATGGAAGATATCGCAAGTAAGTATTCATTCATCGTTTCAGCATATTGTCAGATTCTCAGGACCAGAAGACACAGTTGCAAAATTTTACAATAATCCATTTCGCATTATACTACAATTCAGCGGATTATACAACAAAAAAATCAAGTAACTATTCAGCCTTCCCATCTCCCGGATGCGCCACAGGGAAGAACATAACCGTTGCTCTCCACGGGAAGCCCGATCTCGTCAGCGCTTACTCTCCCGCCGCGGGATGAAGTAACGACTGTATCCAGCAGGTACTTAAGTACAGCGGGCTGAAGCCCTGTAGTATAAGAATTGACCAAAACGAACAGCGCATTTTCCGAAAGAAGCTGTGCGCAATGCAGTAAAAACGGATACAGGCTCTCCTCCAGCTTCCATATCTCACCTTTGGGTCCGCGTCCGTAAGACGGAGGATCCATGATGATCGCGTCATATCTGTTTCCGCGGCGTATTTCACGTTCGACAAATTTTACGCAGTCGTCAACGATATAGCGGATATGCGCCTGCCCCAATCCCGAAAGGGCAGCGTTTTCTTTGGCCCATCCTACCATGCCCTTGGCGGCATCCACATGAGTGACCGATATGCGTTCCCCGCCTTCTTTCGCCACAGCGGCCGTAGCGCCTCCTGTATAGGCGAACAGGTTCAGTACGCTCAGACTTCGCGAACTGTCCTTATCAAGAGCCGTTCTAATCTTTTGTCTCATCCAGTCCCAGTTGACGGCCTGCTCCGGAAACAACCCGGTATGTTTGAAGCTGAAAGGCTTCAGATTGAACTTCAGATCCCTGTAATGAATATCCCACTGCTCGGGAAGGTCGAAAAACTCCCATTCTCCGCCGCCCCTGCTGCTCCTGTGATAATGCGCGTTAAGCTTTCCCCACAGCTTCATATCTTTTTGAGTATCCCAGATCACCTGGGGATCCGGGCGAAGCAGCTTATACCCGTTCCACATTTCCAGCTTCTCACCGCCGGAGCAATCCAAAACTCTGTATTCTTTCCATTCACTTGCCGTCCACATAAGCCCTCCCCGATATATCTGACCCTAACTTGCGATAAAACCGATATGGTATCATGATACCATCTCTGCCCATATAAAACAAGTGGCTATCCGGCATCGGAACAGCATCAAAAATTGTTATGGATTTTCGATCAAAAATGTCATACAATATTCCGTGATCAATATTTTCCTGACGGAGGTGTTATTTCATGAAACGTGTTTTATCTGCCGTTCTTGCCCTGTTACTGAGCGCAGGACTATGTTTCTCAGGTATCTGTGAACCGCCGGTAAGCGCTCTGGCCGTCACAGCACCGGAAGAGCTTTCTTACAACAGCGGGCACAGGGACACTGTCTGCACTGCTCTTTCAGACGCTGCAAAAAAATATTACAGCGGCAGTTACAGCATTGAGAATCTGCAGAAACTCAGCGGAAACGATCTGAAAAAGGCTCTGGCCGCGCTTATGACCGATACCGATGCCCACAGCGCGCACGTCAGCTACAAAATGCTCACAAAGTATTTCTCGTATATTGATGCGGAAGACGGAAAGGCCGGAACCGTGTTATTCTACAGCGATAGTCTTCCTCTTGAGGCAAACGGTTCTGTCAAAGCCACTACGATCAGCCGCGAACATGTATGGCCCAAAGCTCACGGAAGTTTCCACGAAACCAAAGGAGGTGCGGACCTTCATCACCTGAGGCCTTCAGACAGCATCGTTAATGCTAACCGCAGCGATTACTGTTTTGGATATGTAAATAAAAGCGATAAAAATACTCACGAAGACAGATTGGGAAACAAAAACACCGGAAAGATAGCCGGCTGGTGTAACGTTTCCGCCGACAGGTTCGAGCCTCTGGACAATGTAAAGGGTGATGTGGCGAGAATACTCCTGTTTGTATATGTCCGCTGGGACGAGCCCAATCTGTATACAGACGACGCAAGCAAACAGGACGCCGATGACAAGAACAACGACGGCAAAAAAGTCATAGAAAGTCTGGATACGCTGTTCAAGTGGATGGAGACCGATCCGGTCGATACCTGGGAAATGAGCCGGAACGATCTGGTTCAAAAAGTTCAGGGTAACCGCAATGTTTTTATCGATCATCCCGAGCTGGCTTACGCAATGTTTAACAGAACAGCTCCGGAGGGAGTCGCGATCAGCACTACAAAAACGGGAAGCAGCGAAAACATAACAACAGGAAACGGAACCGGCTCCGGATCTCAGGATACATCAAAAGACACAAATAAGAACACCGATCCACATGCCACTGTCACAAAGAAGACCCTGAAGATAGGTCAGAAAGCTTTTCAGATAAAGATCTCCTACCGCGAAAAGGACGCTGTCATAACCTACAGTTCCAGTAACAATAAAGTCGCAAAGGTCAGCAAAGCAGGAAAGATCACACCCATAAAAGCAGGCAAGGCCACTATAACCGTTACGATAAAACAGAATGGCCAAACCTATAAATCAAAGATTGCTGTCACTGTCAAGGAGTAGTATTACCGGATATATTTCCGACGGATAAAAGACCAAAACGGGGCTGTACCGCAGAAAATGCGTCAGCCCCGTTCTTTTTATTTTATCTGTTCAGTTTGCTGCCATCTTACGCATATCATATGCTCCGTATACCTGTTCTTCATATACGGTAAGGTTTTTACCCTCCTCCTTGGCCGCACGCATGGCCTCTTCAGCTTCATCATAGGTTTCCGCATAGTCCTTCTCATGCCTGGGCAGGCACGATGCCGCGCCGATGCTGACCGTTACGAATTTGTTATCGGCGTGTCTTCCCTGGGGGATACGTTTATCCTCAATGCAGGTACGTATTTTCTCAGCGAGCCTTACGGCTTCCATATCGTCACCGCCTTCAAGGCATACAAGGAAACGCCCGCCGTAAAGCCTGCATATCAGATCCGTATTCCTGAGCGAAACCTGTTTTATGATATCGGAAATCCTGCGGATACATGCATCTGCGCGCTCTGTACCGTAAGTATCGTTATAGGATTGCAGATCATCAAAATCTATCATCAAAAGCGAAAGCCTTCTCTTCTCCCTCATACATTCCCTGGTAAGATCAAAGGTGCGTCTTTCCAGTCCTCTGTGATTGAGCAGCCCCGTCAGGTCATCATTAAATTCATTTTCACTCTTTTCCAACAGAGTTTCCTTCATCATGAAGTTGTCACAATAAAGGCCGTAAATCAGTCTGGAAAGTCCGTATAAAAGTCCGTTTAACAATATCACATTCAGGATAGCAGAGCCCCCCGCTCCGAATTTGATCAGCATGAAAACCGCAAACAGCGCCTGAAGCGACATGACATATATCTGATCTTTGGCTGACATGAAGGGAACCAGCATGACCGCGGCCAGCATGACGGCGTAGAGATTTAACCCCGCGCCGTCAGTGGCGTTGGCGAAAATGATAATGAAGGAGGTTACTTCGAACATAAGCCAAAACGATCTGTAAACTATATTGCTGAGCTGTTCATCCTTATACCGCATCAGATAGAAAGAGAATCCCGCGGCCACAAGGTATATTACCTCAAATACGATGCATGCTCCGCTCACAAGTCTGGCAATATCAGTACCCGAATGCTTATAAACCGCCATGTAAACAGGCAGTATGATAATGCATGCCAAAGAAGTCAGAAAGATACGGCGGATGTTTTCCGCCATCAGTCTTCTGTTCAGCCGCATGCTGTCCTGTCTGCTGTAATGCCTGCTCATCCTGTAGTTTCTCCTGCCCTGTGCCTGACCTGTTCATCTATTCCTGAATGAACTGTTAACAGTCTGTCCTTCTACAAGAGTGGCATCTGTTCTACTGATAGTTTATACCAGATATAGAATTTCCCGATCCCACTCCACTATATTTTGAAGTGTAACACAATCGTAGAAAAGATGCAAGCATTTTTTATATTTATATTTAATTTTATTTTGGATTTGATTTTCTGAAACGCCTTGTTTTGAGTCTTTTTTAAGGTTACTACACAATATGTGGTATGATTTCTCAAAAGCCATACCACATATAGATATTTAAACTATATTTTATATTCTTTTGGGAAACGATGATTTAATCATCCATTCCTTAGATTTAATTCATCCAATGTCAGTTCGTACGCCGGCAGGAATTCCTCCATAAATACTCCGACCTCAGGCAGCTCCATATCCTGTACTGCCTTACGCAGAGTCTTTGCAGCGCTGTCAAATTCATGATTTTCCGTCTTGCTTTCCTCTATGCACTTAATGAGTGCTGAGAGCTTATCGGCAGCCTTGACTATTCTACACAGATAGTCTGTGTCAGTCCCGCCGTCAGTCTCACGATAAACAGTCTCAGTATCCCGGATCCCTGCATTCATCTGGCCCTCCCGCTCTGCCGACCTCCCCAGCGGAAAAAATATGGAAACATATTCTTCCCTCAGATCCTGCGGCAGCATCGAAAGCAGCCTGTCAGCGGCCTGTTCCTCAATATCCTTGTACACGCCCTTGATATCCTTGTTAAGATATTTGATGGGCGTAGGCATATCTCCGGTAATGATCTCTGTGGCATCATGAAACATCGCGATCACAGCGGCACGATCGGCATCGAGTTTCTTACCGAACCGTTTGTTCCCGATGACCGCCAGAGCATGGGCCAGCATCGCCACTTCAAGCGAATGCTCGCTGATGTTCTCCGTATATGTGTTACGCATGAGAGCCCAGCGGTTGATATATTTCATGCGCGAAAGCATGGCATAAAAATTATGCATGATGATCCTCTCCTATAACTCCTCTTCGCTGATAATAATCGATCAGTAAACTGTGTCCGTTACATTTCAAGCATCGGCTTTATATAAGCTCCGGTGAACGATTTCGCGTTCTTGGCCACCTTTTCGGGAGTACCTTCCGCGATCACCGTTCCACCTCTGAAACCACCCTCCGGCCCGATGTCGATGATATGGTCGGCGCACTTGATCACATCCAGATTATGCTCTATTACCACAACGGTGTTCCCGCCCTCTGTCAGCTGCTGCAGTATACTTACCAGCTTGTTTACATCGTCAAAATGCAGTCCGGTAGTAGGCTCGTCAAGAATATATATAGTCCTGCCTGTACTGCGCTTGGAAAGCTCCGTAGCCAGCTTCACTCTCTGCGCCTCTCCTCCCGACAGAGCGGTAGAAGGGTGTCCCAGCTTTAAGTATCCCAGTCCCACATCATTCAGGGTTTCTATCTTCCTGCGGATATTCGGAACGTTCTCAAAGAACTTTACGGCCTCCTCTATAGGCATCTCCAGAACGTCATATATGGACCTGCCTTTATATTTAACCTCCAGGGTCTCGCGGTTATACCTTTTGCCGCCGCAGACCTCGCAGGGAACATATATGTCGGGCAGGAAGTTCATCTCGATCTTTATGATACCATCCCCGCTGCAAGCCTCGCAGCGTCCGCCCTTGACATTGAAGCTGAAACGGCCTTTCTGATAGCCGCGCATTTTCGCATCGGTCGTTTCTGCGAACAGATCGCGGATCATGTCAAATACGCCGGTATAAGTAGCAGGATTCGATCTGGGAGTCTTCCCGATAGGCGACTGGTCAATGTTTATCACCTTGTCGAGCTGCTCTGTTCCGAGGATCCTGTCAAAGTCGCCGGGGTATATGCACTTTGCGCGGTTCAGTTCCCTTGCCAGATGTTTGTAAAGGATCTCGTTGATCAGGGAACTTTTACCCGACCCCGAAACGCCGGTAATACAGGTAAACACTCCCAGCGGGATCTTTACGTCTATGTTTTTCAGATTGTTTTCCCGTGCTCCCTTTATGGTCAGGTATCCTTGAGGCTTGCGCCTGGATGAGGGAAGAGGTATGCTTTTTCGTCCCGAAAGATATTGTCCGGTGATCGAATTCCTGCATTTTTCGATATCCTTTGCCGTACCTTCCGCAACCACTGTGCCGCCCAAGGATCCCGCTCCGGGTCCTATATCCACGATCCAGTCGGCCTCACGCATGGTCTCCTCGTCATGCTCTACCACGATCAGGGAATTACCCAGATCACGAAGGTTCTTGAGCGCACGTATAAGTTTTCCGTTATCCCTTTGATGAAGACCTATACTGGGCTCATCAAGTATGTATGCCACTCCGACCAGCCCCGAGCCTATCTGCGTGGCCAGCCTGATGCGCTGTGCCTCGCCGCCCGAGAGCGAGCCTGTTGCGCGTGCAAGAGTCAGATAATCAAGACCGACTTCGATCAGGAAACCCAGTCTGGCGTTTATCTCCTTCAGTACCAGCTTTCCAACCTGCTCCTGCATGGGAGTCAGCTTTAACGACTTCATAAAAACGGCCAGATCACTGACCGACATCTCGGTGATCTCGGAAATGTTCTTATCGCCCAGAGTTACAGCCAGCGCTTCCGGACGCAGTCTTTTCCCCTTACAGGTTTCGCAGGGTACGACCGTCATATACTGCTCGTATTCAGCCTTCGCTCCCTCGGAGCACTCGCGGTAACGCCTTCGCACGTTGTTGATGATACCCTCGAAGGTAACATCGTAGCTGCCCTCACCGTGCTGCCCCACGTAATGCACATGATGCCTTTCGTTTCCCGTTCCATACATCAGGATAGCGCGCTGCTCGTTCGAAAGGCTGCTGTAAGGCTTATTTAAGTCGATCTTATGACTCTTTGCCACAGCCTCAAGTATCACTCTCGAATACGCTCCCGGGTCGCTTACCGATTTCCAGCCTACTATGCTCATATTGCCCTTGGCAATGATGCTCTCATCAAGATTATCGATCAGCAGTTCCTCGGAAAATTCCATGCGGTTGCCCAGACCGTGACAGTCTGGACAAGCCCCGAAGGGATTGTTGAAGGAAAAGGTCCTCGGTTCCACTTCCTCGATGCTGATACCGCAATCTGTACAGGAAAAGTTCTGGCTCAGCTCTATGGGCTCGCCGCCCATGACATCAACCACTGCCAGTCCGTCAGACAGCTTCAGGCAGTTCTCGATGGAATCTGACAGTCTCTTCTCTATTCCCTTTCTGACCACCAGTCTGTCTACAACGATAGAAATATTATGCTTGTTGTTCTTCTCCAGTTTGATCTCTTCTGAGAGTTCATACATGTGCCCGTCAACCATGACCCTGACATAGCCGCTGCGCTTCGCCTGCTCAAATATTTTCACATGCTCACCCTTGCGCCCCCTGACGACCGGTGCCAAAAGCTGGATCTTCGTACCTTCGTCAAGTTTCATGACCTCGTCCACCATCTCGTCTATGGTCTGACGGCGGATCTCCTTGCCGCAGTTCGGGCAGTGGGGTATGCCTATCCTGGCGTACAGAAGCCTGAAATAATCATATATCTCGGTCACGGTACCGACCGTGGAACGGGGATTCCTGTTGGTGGATTTCTGGTCTATGGAAATAGCGGGAGGAAGTCCTTCTATGGACTCCACGTCAGGCTTCTCCATCATTCCCAGAAACTGTCTGGCATATGATGACAATGACTCCATATATCTGCGCTGGCCTTCGGCGTATATGGTATCAAACGCAAGTGATGACTTGCCCGAGCCTGAAAGACCGGTCAATACGACAAATTTGTCCCTCGGTATATTGACGCTTAAGTCTTTTAAATTGTTTTCCTTCGCTCCCCTGATGCATATGTATTTCTGTGCCATATCGGGCGCAGCTGCAGCTTTTTTCACTTCAAAACCTCCTAGCTACTTTCTCATATCTCTCAACAAATAAAAAGTGTTGCGGTACGCCTTGTGCCTGCCCTCTGAGAGCAGCCATTTCAAATCTTCCCGCACAAGCGGTTCCTTAAACAGTTCCGGAAAATACGGGGCATATCTGGTTCCTGCGCCTTCCGCCACCTCCTGCTCGTACTGTTCAAAGGTTTTGCCGCTGCTGTAGCTGCGTCCTACGCTGTCAGTCGCAGCATCCATGCAGTCCGCGCAGGTAACTATGTCTATGATGATCTTTACAGGGCTGTCTGCCGTCTTAAACCCTTCAGGATAACCTTTTGTATCATCGTACCAGCGATGATGTCCATTGGCCACATCAGCGTATTTTGCTGTAGAAACATGGCGTTTTAACGTCTCCGCGCCCAGAAGAGGATGTTCTTTGAGCAGACCGAATTCAGAGTCAAGAAGAGAGCGCCCGTAAATATAGATAGTATCCATAATGCCCAACTTGCCGAAATCATGGCACAGCGCGGCGTGATAGGTATATTCAAGTATTTCGACCCCCTTTTGTTCTACGTCTGTCGTATCATTGCGGCCAAATAACCCGACAAACAGTTCCGGCTTTAATCTGATCAGGTGTTTAGCAAGGCATTCGCTGAGCTTTGCTACCATGATAGAATGGATATATGTCGGCGGGTGTATCGCCGCGAAGAGCTTCAGGCCCATCTCCTCATATTCCAGACCTCCCGGTATCTCGGCAAAATCCAGCAGCATGGTGAACAGCGTTGAAACCAGATTGGCAAAATCATCATCTATATCCACACGGAAAGTGTTTCGTACGAATTCCCTGTAATAACGGGTCACGAACTCCTCATCCTCGCAGCTCATGTACTTGGTCGCTATAAGCCTCGCCACGTATTTATTATAAATATCACCCTGATTGGCAAGATCTAAGTTTCTGCCGAAGCTCTCATTTTTACCGGGATTTTTGCAAATCTTAAGTATCTTCTCTTTGTACTCTGCAAAGGTGATCTCTCCGGCTACCACCTGCTTGCTGTAAAGTGACGCATACATATTATCGAGTGAATAAAGTGCGTCATAATATTCGCGGTACTTGGGCGGAGCCTCTTCCTGAAGCCTGATCCCCTCGCGGATCTTTTCGATCACGCGATGGATATATTTCGGAGGAACATCCTCATCCCCCATATACGCGAAATAGTAGCAGATGCCCCATTTGTACAGATCCCAGCTGTATTCCGGAAGCGCATTTAAATAAAAATCGTCATATGCGAGCTTTTCAGCCTCAAACAGCAGCTCGCACTTCTTTTCATGCATTTTCCACTTTTCTTCACGCGTTTCGCACATTTCGGCGTTGTACAGAAGAGGAGCGTATGACGCATTTATGATAACCTGTTTCTTTTGTGTGGTGGACAAAGACATGAACCTGTCATGTTCCAGATATCCGCGTATTTTTTCATAAGCCTCAAGGCCTATAGCCTGCATCTGACGGGCAAGGTTCAAAGCCGTGACAATGCGGCATATGTTAGCCGTCATGATGTAGCCGAGATCTATGGAGATGCCCAGTCTCCTGATGGTGATCTCATCGTCGTCATCATCACTGGCATCGCTTTTCGACCTTTCATGCAGCAGGGCAACCATGGGCAGGTCGAGCGCAGCGGCAAATTTGGCGTCATAAAGATTTTCCTTCATCTCTTCGATGAGCCTGCGGTCATCTTCGCTTAAGTTTCCCGTAGAAGTAATGATGGGCTCGATGACTTCTTTTATCAGGTGGCGGTTTTCAGCCCCAAGTTCGCCTATCCTTTTATAGTTTTCAAGGAGCTTTTGCTCATATTCATCGGCGGAATCAATACCTTCGATGCTTACCGATGAAAGCTTCCTGATCTCGTTCATCCTGTCTATATAAGCCTGTATCCGTTCATCCATTAGAGATCCTCACTGTTTTAGCCTGCTTATAATCCTTCAGGGATTTTATGATTTCATCGTCCATTCAGTGCGGTTTACAATTTCCGCATAACAGTTCCATAATACCATAATCTCCCCTGTTTTTCAACTTAAAACGTAGACTTAAGGGGCTGCCACACTTTACCAGCGCAGCAACCCCTTTAACATGTGCGATAAGCGAACGGTCATCGAGCGAGCTAAAATTCGCGAGTTTGTGACAGTAACCGGCTTGCCGGTTCCCGGTGCAAGGAGGGTGATCTGAATAGTTACGATAACCACGCTCACTCCGCGCCGTCATCCCCACTGGCCGCCGGGTCATACTCCAGTATATCCCCCGGCTGGCAGGCAAGCACTTCACAGATCGCCTCAAGTGTCGAAAAACGTATGGCGCTGATCTTGCCTGTCTTTATTTTCGACAGGTTCACATTCGTAACCCCGACTTTTTCGGATAGTTCGTTAAGGCTCATCTTCCGATCCGCCATTACACGGTCCAGACGCAGTATTATCTTCCCCATATGCGCGCCTCCCTATCTTACAAAGTTTCATCGGCGCTCTTCTGAAGCTCCATACCATAATCAAATATACAGTATACGCACCAGAATGTCAGCCCTACGATGGCAGCCGTACCGACAGAATCTGCCAGAGTGATGATAGTGACCAGGATACCCGCTATCTTGATCTTCTGCATGATCTCCGCTTTAAACGGAGTATCGCTCTTCTCGATCTCAGTGAATGCACTTCTGATAATGATCACAGCAACCAGCGCCAGGGCACAGAGGACGGCCGCGCAGAAACAGTTCAACCCTGCCTTTACAAAAGGATCCTCAATATCAAAGGCTTCCAGAAAACCGAAACCCTCGATCTGCATATTACCCAGCTCCACGCCGCTGTGCACAGTGACGGTCTTCCCGAATATCTCTATCGAATTACCGTCCTTGCTCCTGATGCACATCACCGATATCCCACCGACGATACACATGACCAGACCCACGATAAGAACGACCTTGATAACATTAAGTACCTTTGCTGTGATTCCTGAAACTTTTTTGATGTTTGCGATTTTTGAATTTTCCATGATTTTTATCCTTTCGTTAAATATTTATCGTTTATCGATAAATCAACTATAACACCCGGATAAAAATATGTCAAGTACTTTTTTAATGTTTTTCGATAAATTTTTTATACTAACTATTCAACTCCGAATTTTCTCCTTTCATGCACCCATTTTGATATCTGTTTCTTTTTGGCGTAATTGCGCGTGTTTTCATTCTGCAGGTTCCTGTACAGCGCAAATCTTTCCTCTGACAGTTCCCCGCTTGCTATAGCAGCCTTGACAGCGCAGCCGGGCTCTGTTTCATGCCGGCAGTCGCTGAACCGGCAGCGGCTCATGAGTTCAACAATATCAGAAAACGCATTGTCGATACCTTCCTCAGACATAGCCATGCCGATCTCGCGCATACCCGGTGTATCTATGATCGAAACGCCATTTTCAAGTGTGATCAGCTGCCGGTGAGTAGTCGTATGCCTTCCCTTGGAATCAGATTCCCTGATCCCGCTTGTCTTCATGATCTCCTCGCCGGTTATGGCGTTGAGAAGTGTTGATTTACCCGCGCCGGAGGAACCCATCATGCAGATAGTGATCCCGGGTCTGAAATACTCTTCCAGTTCGTCAGTCCCGATCCCGTACAACGCCGAGATCGCGTGTACCCTGATATTGTCCGAAACAGTCTCCACCTCGCTCACAAATCTTCCGACATTCGGACACAGGTCTGATTTGGTAAGCACGACTACAGGAACCGCCCCGCCCTGCAGCGCCACGCTTGCGTATCTCGCGATGCGGTTATAGCTGTAATCGCCGTTCAGCGATGTAACTATAAAGCAATAATCCACATTGGCCACCATGTACTGCATTACGCCTGTTTTAGCCTGGTCCGGGCGGCTCAGCATATTCTTTCTTTCACATACCGACTGTATGACGCAGTCTCCGTCCGGATTGTAGCTAAATATCACATAATCACCGACAACCGGCAAATTAGAAGTCTCCTGCCCGTAAAATCCGCCTTTGAGCCTGCCTGTATGCTCCCTGTCCTCAAACCTTATCACATACGTGTTTCTCTGGATCTCGACTATTCTTCCTGTTTTTTCTTCCAAACTATTCATTTCCTGTTTTCTCCATTTCTTTTCAATCAATAACTGTTCATAATCCCTGCCCGGTACATCGTTTTTTAATAACCGGAACGGATGCTTGACGGCTTTAGCGATAGCACACGCCTGAAAGCCTCGACGCAGCCAGTGTTTATAGAATAATGACCCGGCAAAAAACAAATGCTGTATCTTGATCCTTCTTCTGAAATGATAATGGTATGGGACGCTCAGGAAATAAAATGTCAGAATTGATCGCGCAAAAAGACCGCGACATTATGCCACGGTCTGAATTTAATGTGTAATTATTCATCGCATTTAACCGCCCTACGCATCAACGGACTTTTTAGACCCGCTATCGATGCACAGGCTGTAAACGGAAGCTTACAGATCATAAACCGAGGTCATCATACCATATTCAATTACAATCCCTGTTCTAACAGCATCCATCATGATTACCTCGCTTTCTTCAATATTTGATATCTCTTTCGACACCTCGTTCATACTATCAGAAATAATTTTGAATGTCAACACCTTTTTTCACTTCATACGTTTTACTATAAGTCATTTATGATAATGTCTTAACAAACCACAAGAGAAAATGTCTCAAAATGTGGTAGAATTACTCCCTATGAGGGAGGTGGATACTATCAGGAGGATTGACTTAAACATGGATGAACTACACAAATACGAAGTCATAAAAAAGGTCGTAGAGAGTAACGGAAACAAGAATACTGCTGCTGTTAACCTCGGTGTCACCAGAAGACAAGTCGACCGCTTAATCGTAAAATACAAGGAGCAGGGGAAAGCCGCTTTTATTCACGGAAACAAAGGACGAAAGCCGGCCATAGCCAAGGAAGACAGCCTAAAAAAGGATATAGTTGACCTTTACCGTACTAAATACAGCGAAGCGAATTTTACCCACTTTACAGAGCTGCTTGAACGCAACGAGGGAATCAAGGTCTCGGTAACGTTCGTATCCTCAGTTCTTGAAGCTAACGGAATCCTGTCGCCACGTGTGACCAGAGCTAAAAAGAAACGCATAAAGAAACAGTTGGAAAAGGAGAAAGCGGCAGCAAAGACCAAAAAGGAGGCCGATAAGATCCAGGAAAATATAGTAGCTCTGGAGGATGCCCATTCCAGACGTCCAAGATGTGCATATTTTGGAGAGCTTGAGCAAATGGATGCTTCACCCTACGCTTGGTTCGGGGATAGCAAAACAACGCTTCATATCGCCGTTGACGATGCCACGGGCGCAATCACTGGAGGATGCTTTGACGCTCAGGAAACACTCAATGGCTACTACCGCGTGTTCGAGAAAATACTCCGCAGATATGGCATTCCTTACAAATTCTTCACTGACCGGCGAACTGTCTTCACATACAAGAAAAAAAAGGATGCCGACATAGGTGAGGACACGTGTACCCAGTTCGCTTACGCCTGTAAGCAGCTTGGCACACAGATTGAATATAGTAGCGTACCACAGGCCAAAGGACGCGTTGAGCGGATGTTCGAAACCCTACAGTCACGCCTGCCCATCGAACTAAAGCTCGCAGGCGTGACCGACATCGCAGGAGCGAATGAATTCCTTGACCACTACATCGACGAATTCAATGCCAAATTTGCCCTGCCAATAAATAATAGCAAATCTGTCTTCGAAGCGCAACCCACAGATGAGCAGATCAATCTTATTCTCTCAGTCCTTACTCAGCGTGTGGTTGACAGTGGACACTGCATACAGTTCGAAAAGCGCTATTACCGCATGCTCGATTCAAAAGGCGTTCAAGTTCACTACAGGAAAGGAACGAAGACGATGGTAATACGGGCATTAGATGGTAGCCTGTACTGCAGCGTTAACGACAAGGACATATATGCGCTCGAGGAAATCCCAAAACAGGCGGAAAAATCCAAAGACTTTGACACGGACTACATCGATCCCAAGCCCAGGAAGTGCTATATACCTGCAATGAACCATCCTTGGCGCAGCAAAGCTTTCTGGAAGTTCGTTAAGGCGCAGGAGCATCACTTTATGGATGACGTATCGGCATAAGCCATAGATAGCCTCTGTTCGTAGGGAAAGCCGGACCCAAATATTGTGACCGCAAATCGAAAAATCCCAAATGCAGTCACTCAACAGCCCAGCTTCTGATGGCTGCAAATCGAAAAAACTCAAATGCAGTCACTCGGCTACTCTGCTTTATATGACTGCAAATCGAAAAAGCCCAAATGCAGTCACTCGGCCATCCTGCTTCCGTTGACTGCAAATCAAAAAAAGCCAAATGCAGTCAAAATACTCGTTTGACTCCCATATATGGTAAATCACAGGAACAATACTTTGTAGAAGATGTATCGGCATGAGCCATGGAGCGGAGCCGTTGTCAAGGGGATCGTGGAATAAACCGAAGC
>JAILRI010000271.1 GCA_024698555.1 Lachnospiraceae bacterium | reverse complement strand
AGCTACGTCCGGATATTTAAAACCAACATATAAATTTTATCAAAACAGGCGTGATTTTTAAAGAAAAATATAGCCTTCTTCCCACCCAACCTCCACATTTTTTCTAAATCTGTTTTCCCCCGAGATCAATACCATTCAATTCAGCTAATTCTCTTACAGCCATTCCGTAAGTAATACCTTTAGTACCCCTATAAAAACTTATTGCATCGCCGCCTCTTTTACAGTTAAAGCAATAATAGAGCTGCTTTTCTCCCTTCACACCAAGGCTTTCCCCTTTGTCATTACATAATGGACACCTCCCCCACAGTTCCTGTTTCTTTTCTTCGGATACAGACCGGGAATCACAGATCTTTTTTAAAACCTTTTAGCATAGTATGTTTTGGCGTGCTTTTGCGGCAAACACTAATCCACAAGCTTTTCTTGTGATATGAGTATAAAAAAACGGATGTACAAACTTTTGTACATCCAAACTTCTCCGTTTTATAGTCGCATAGAATCAATTGGCCCTAAAGCATTCGAACATTTGTTTGACATCTTCCCTCTGTCGTGCTATACTAAACATATGGAAGAATCACAAAGCAAGGCGGCTATGCCCTCGTAACGAAATTTACGGAGGGCGGAAGCTCTCCGTACTTGTTATCAGAGACTGTATTTAGTTCTGAAAGGAAGGGGGGCTGTGCTTATGGAGATAATGATATTTATTGTTTCCGTGTTGACATTCATCGTCAACACCTGCAGCTTAGTGTTAAGCTACTGTCAGTATAAAAAGCGAGCCGCCACTACCGACCATAGTGACGGCTCTGCTACTGAAAAGTAGCAAGATCAATATCATTAGGGCGTAGCCGCTTTTGCGGTTCTTCCTTACATCTCTATTATACCATGTAAAATCTATTTTGCAAGATATTATTATCTTTCAAGTTAGGTCACGGTGTTAGGTCACGGTTTCCTGTTTTAATGGCGATTTTTTCTTATGGTATAAATTTCCAGTTACAATAGGCTCCCTAAAATGAATCCACTATATTGCTACAATCTGCCAGCCCTTGGATCCTGTACGGGAATAAACTCCGGTCCCAGCGCATCATTTTACCGATTTTCACTTGCAAATATCTGTACCCTGTGATACTCTGAACCTGAAAAATTTATGAATACTTGACATGGGGTTAGCAAAGTAAGATATGATGCTGAATGAATACCTGCAGAACAGGTTCGGTTGTAAAGTTTATAAGATAGCGTTAAACGGCGGTTTCACATGCCCAAACAGGGATGGGACCGTCGATTTTCGTGGTTGCATATTTTGCTCGAAGGGCGGCAGCGGAGAGTTTGCCGCCTATTCCGGACTTAGTATCGCAGAACAGATAGAATACGGGAAAAAACTGATCTCTTCCAAGATCAATAACGGCAAATACATAGCGTATTTTCAGGCCTACACGGGAACCTACGGCGATATCAACAGACTGCGAAAGCTGTATACGGAAGCCGTAACACAGCCTGATATAGTGGCTTTATCCATCGCCACAAGGCCGGATTGCCTCGGTGAAGATGTGCTTGATCTTTTATCAGAGATAAACGGCATAAAGCCTGTATGGGTTGAATTAGGGTTTCAGACCATGCATGAGAAAACAGCCGAATATATCCGTCGTGGATATAAGCTTCAGGTGTATACCGATGCCGTGAACAGATTGCGTGATATCGGGATCGAAGTCATAACACACGTCATCTTAGGGCTTCCGGGAGAAAGCATAGATGATATACTTGGAACGGTACAATATGTATGCAACACCGGCACAAACGGCATCAAGTTACAGCTCCTGCACATATTAAAAGACACCGATCTTGCGGATGAATATGCCGCAGGCAGGATCAGAGTTCTGACCGAGGACGAATATATAGAGATATTAAAACAATGTGTCAGTATCATCCCGGAGGATGTGGTGATCCACAGGCTGACAGGAGACGGAGACAAGAAGATATTACTCGCTCCCATGTGGAGCGCTGACAAAAAACATGTCTGGAACAGAATACAGCGCGAAGTGTTGGGATTATTTGCGAATCCATAATAACCTTACGATAATCAGCCACCAATATATCTTTTCTGTTTTCGTGGCTATTTATCGTACTGTTTTTTGTTATATTCAGCTGTTGAAAGAATCTTGCGTTTTATTTTCGAGTAACTGTCAAAATACCTTCTATCGCCCGGGCGAGTATCTGCTCAGCGTCATTGCCTTCTATATCCAGGTTTTCAGCATAGATCAGCTCCGTTTCGGCAATGCCGAACATATCCCTGGCCAGATGGTCCAAATAATCAAAGCTGAACCTTGGATCATAGTTTCCGCCGGCAGTTGTGACATAATACAGTTTCTTTGCCCTGCAAAGCCCCTGCGGGTTTCCTTTTTCATCATAGGCGGAAACGATCCCGATAGCATAAATGTTTTCGATATAGGTTCTCAAAATGGCAGGAAACTGTCCGTCCCAGAACGGGGCTGACACGACTATCAAATCCGCCCCGGCAAACTGTTTTGCCAGATCAAAGATCATATCGTCATAGCAGCGCGCGTCTATCAGTGACGTTCTTACTTTAAGCCTTTCCTCATCCACGGGTCTAAGCTCCATATCAGCCAGACGTATTTCCTCATAATCTCCCAGCTTGTCCAGCAGGGCCTTCGCCAGACGGTTTGTTCTGGACTCCTTCCTGATGCATGAATTCACATATAAAATCATCCTTGTTACCTCGTTTATAAACGTATCGATTTCGATACGTTTAAAGAAAATGCTGTATCAAACGCTTATGTTTTCTCAAAAAGAGAATGGACAGATCAGTTAGATAGACTACATGGTAAGGAAACTATTCAGAACCCCCACCTCGCATTCGCAAAAAAAGGACCTTCAAGTAACGCTCGGTTTTACCTGTATCTTAAAAGGATAAATATATACTTTCGGAATATACGATAAAACTATTTTTTAAACAACGTTCCCGCCAGCCCGCGCCCCAGGGAAGCGCCGAGATTGCCGCCCAGCTTCTTTCCGAATGAGCCGAACAGGCCGCCGACGGTCTTGCCCGCCTCTCTGCCTATGGTGCCGGTAATAGAGCTCGTGACCGACTTTGCCGCGGCGGTCTTACGCCTTTGCTCTGCAGCGGCTTTCTTTTCGGCTTCCTTCTTCTCTTTCTCGGCTTCGCGAGCGGCTTGCTTTTCTTCCTGAGCCTTCTGCTTCTCCTCTTCGGCCAGACGGGCATCTTCCTCCGCCTGTTCTTTCAGTTCCACATGATAGCGTTCCAGGAATTCATAAGCCGAATCACGGTCAACCAGATCGTCATATTTATCGCACAACTCGGAAGCGGATGTAAAAGCTTTCCTCGTATCCTCATCGATGGCACCCATACGGCTCTGCGGGGGCAGGATCTTCGTCCTCTCCACTACAGTCGGGATTCCTTCTTCATCAAGTACTGATACCAGCGCTTCGCCGGTTCCGAGCTCAGAAAGCACTTCCAAAGTGTTAAAAGCCGGGTTCTCCCTGTAGGACATAGCGGCAGCCTTCACAGCCTTCTGCTCTGCCGGGGTGTATGCTCTAAGTGCGTGCTGCACCTTGTTCCCCAGCTGCGAAAGGACACCGTTAGGTATATCGGAGGGAGTCTGCGTGATGAAATAAATCCCGACACCCTTGGAACGAATGAGCTTCACTACCTGCTCTATCTTTGCGAGCAAAGCATCCGAAGCCGAATCAAACAGCATATGCGCCTCGTCAAAGAAAAATACCAGCTTAGGCTTCTCCACGTCCCCCACCTCGGGAAGCGCCTCGAACAGCTCTGACATCAGCCAGAGCAGGAAGGTTGAATACATCCGGGGATTGAGCGCCAGCCGGCGGCAGTCCAGCAGCTGCATCATGCCCCTTCCATCCTCGTCGCGCTTTATCCAGTCGTTTATATCTATAGCCGGCTCTCCCACGAACTTTTCACCGCCATCTGCCTCAAGTGCCACAACGGCACGGATGATAGCCGCAAGACTTGCAGGAGCGATATTGCCATAGGCAAGCGAATACTCCTGACGCTTCTCGCCCACATACTGAAGCATAGCTCTCAAGTCCTTGGTATCGACGAGCAGCAGTCCCTCATCATCCGCTATTTTGAAAATAACGGTCATGATATCGCTCTGTGTAGCGTTCAGTCCCAGTATCCGCGACAAAAGCATCGGTCCCATCTCGGTAACGGTAGTGCGCAGCGGCATTCCGCCTTCTCCAAACACATCCCAGTAGTTTGCAGGATAGCTTTTGAATTCAAAACCCAGATCTTTAAGCCCCATCTTCTCGATACGGCTGT
Source organism: Lachnospiraceae bacterium (assembly GCA_024698555.1). Classification (GTDB taxonomy): domain Bacteria; phylum Bacillota; class Clostridia; order Lachnospirales; family Lachnospiraceae; genus RUG11977. The sequence goes on along the minus strand of JAILRI010000271.1, from coordinate 12,404 downwards.
CCGCAGTTGTGCCATATACGCCAGCCAGAGCCATCCCTGCAAGGTCGCCCTTAATATCCGCCAGGAATACAGGCACCCCCATGTCCGAGAAGGATTCCGCCATCACTTTGAGCGTCACGGTCTTGCCCGTGCCGGTCGCCCCCGCTATGAGCCCATGCCGGTTGGCCATGGACGGGTAAATATACACCGGCTTCCCTTCCTGCGAGCTCTTTCCTAAAAGTAATTTGTTTTCTGAATACATAAAATACCTCTCATTAGTCCCAGTGTACACTTCCTTTCAGAAGCACTTCTTCGTATGCTCCTGCTTGCAGTTCGAAAGGTTTGCGCATTTATAGCAGATCTCATTTGAACACGTATCCCTCTCAAAGAATTCCCGGATGTTCGAGAGCGTGGTATCTGCGATATTTGCCAGTGCTTCGCTGGTTAAGAACGCCTGATGGGAAGTCACTATAACGTTAGGCATGGAGATCAGCCGTGCCAGGGTATCGTCATTTACGATATGGTTGGAATAATCATGGAAGAAAACATCAGACTCCTCTTCGTATACATCAAGACATGCCGCCCCGATCTTACGTGCCTTTATCCCGTCTACGAGCGCCTCCGAATCTATCAGCGCGCCACGGGAGGTATTGATGATCACGACACCCTTTTTCATTTTGGAAATGCTTTCTGAGTTCACCATATGCCGGTTTTCATCTGTAAGCGGACAATGGAAGGAAATAATATCGCTTCTTTCCCACAATTCATCCAGAGTGACATAATCGATCCCCGAACCCTGCGCCGGAAACTTGTCATAGGCTATGACCCGCATCCCGAATCCACGGCATATATCTATGAAGATCCTGCCGATCTTGCCGGTACCGACTACGCCGACCGTTTTGCCGTGCAGGTCAAATCCGGTCAGCCCGTTAAGGCTGAAGTTAAAATCCTTTGTCCTTATATACGCCTTATGGATCCTTCTGATGGAAGTAAGCAAAAGCGCTATAGCATGTTCGGCCACTGCGTACGGGGAATATGCAGGAACGCGGACCACGTGGATCTTCCCGTATGCGTGCTCTATATCGACATTATTATAGCCCGCGCACCTGAGGGCAACCAGCTTTACGCCCATTTCCGCGAGTTTATCTATCACTGACACGTTGACATCGTCATTTACAAATACGCAGACCGCGTCACACCCTTCCGCCAGTTTGCATGTATCCTGCGTCAATCTGGTCTCAAGATAGACTATATCAAATTCGTCAATCTTATTGGCATCTTCAAACGACTTCCTGTCATACTCTTTTACATCAAAAAACGCTATTTTGGTCTTTCCCATGCCACACCTCCATTATCATCAGCCAAAAAACTATTTTAAGTATAAAACATATCGACCCAAATATAAATACTTTTTTGTCATTCAGCTTGCCTTTTTAGGTAATCTTTAATTATAATCATTCTGTCTATTTTCAACTGACAGAATGCCTGTTATCATTCTTTCTGTAAGGCGCCGATGGTAACACATAAAGCACGGTTCCGATAAGAAACGTTTTTTTATATGCGCAGATAAAAAGCTGCTTACGGTTCCGATCAGACACGAAAGGAGCACGACTATGAACAGGGACATTTTTATAAAAAATCTTACCAAAGACAGGATCGAAATGAGCCCCAAGGGCAGGAACGCCAACGAGTTGTCGGTTGAAGAATTTATCTGAACAATTTCGGAAAGCAGTTTCAAAGGTGAACCCGTCATTTATTCATTTTTTGTTGTTCCTTGCTTCGTAATCGCAGTCGATATCTGCTTTCCATGAGCCGTCGCCCAATGTCATTTTAAAATCTGCCGCCTTGCACTTTCTGACTCTGGCAACAGTTCTTTCAAGAACTTCGTAATTTAGCGATGTGCCTGCTGCATCACAGTTATAGTTTGCTGCGTGCTGTCTGCTTATGCCCATGTTTCCGGCCACTTCGACCGCATCGATATTGGCGCCGAGGAAAAGGAACTCCCAGTTATACTTCTCCTGCTGGCGGCTGATCATCTTCTTAACGTCTTTGAAGCTGTAATTCCTGCTGGCGTTCTCAAGGCCGTCTGTCGTGATAACGAACAGGGTCTTGGCCGGTCTGTCTTCTTCGCGGGCGTACTTGTGAACGTTACCGATATGATGGATCGCTCCGCCCACTGCGTCAAGAAGCGCTGTACAGCCTCTTACAAAATAATCTTCTTCCGTAAGCTTTTTAACGTCCCCGATCGGAACCCTGTCATGAATGACATCGCACCGATCATCAAACAGTACTGTAGAAACGATAGCCTCGCCTTCTTCTTTCTGCTGCTTGGTGATCATGGAATTGAATCCGCCGATGGTGTCGGACTCCAGCCCGCTCATGGAACCGCTTCTGTCAAGGATGAATACTAGTTCAGTTAAATTTTCTCTCATAATAATGACCTCCGTACTGTGCTTTTTTACTTGTTACTGAGGTCATTATAGATCGTATTAAGTTCTCATCGGTCGCCTGACAGGCGACAATTTGCGCGTTACTGCGAGCCGGCCGCACATCCGAGAAGCTGCTCTTTGTGCTCAAACAGCGCCACATTTATTTCGTAAATATCGTAGACTTCTCTCTCAATAAAGTATTGAACAATGATATCCTGCTTGCTGCAAGGCGATAATGCCAATCCTGCCCTTGAAAGCAGATCCTTTGTATCATCAAGGCTCAGCTCAAGCGCTATGGCCAGGGCAAGAGCTGTGGACTTGCTTGGATTCCTGGTGGTTCCGCATTTAAGCTTCGAAAAGGCCTTACGGTCAAGATTCGCTCTCTTCTGCACCTCGACATCGGTGAGTCCCCGATCATCGGCAAAAGAAAAGACAAGCTCCATGAAGGTTTTATCAAGATTCTTTACTGCTTCTTCAAGGCTCTTAGCCTTACCCGGCCTGGACTTGGGTGCCTCAGGCAGCGGTGCTTCATCCTCCGCGACATCAAATGCAGCATGATCCGCCATGATCTCACGGCATTCGCGGGCGGATTCTTTTTTATTCTTACGGTTCTTCCTGTCTAAATGAAAAGCATCCGCAAGACTTCCTGTATGCCTGTCGCCCGCCAACGCCATGCTCTGCGCCATCATCGCGCCGCCGGCAGGCTGACCGCCGAGCCATGCAGTTGGTCCGTTGTACTCTTCTTTTGCCCTCTCTTCTACGTAATTATCATTGATGTATGCGTCAATATCCCCGTAGAGCTGAGAAGACAGGGAGAAGGATTTCTCGTCGAACACGACCAGATAGAGCTCCATGTCATAATCTGCCAGGAAAGCCTCAATCTCAGAAAGTGCTATGCGCAGTGCTATTCCCTTGGGAAAGCCATAACTTCCTGACGCAAGCAGCGGAATGGCAAGCGTCTCAATGCCATTATCCAGCGCCACCTTAAATACGGATCTGTAGCAGCTGCGGATAATATCTTCCTCGCCATGATCCCCGCCCTGCCATGCAGTGCCGACAGTATGGATTATATACCTGGCAGGCAGCCTGTACCCGTCCGTGATCACAGAACATCCGCGATCGATCACATCGATCTCACGCCGTTTCGCCAAAAGTTCCTCTACACCCGCTGCTTTATAGACAGCAGTATCAACCCCGGAACCGTAACCCGGCATTGGATTGGCAGTATTCACGATGGCATCTACCTGCATTTTTGTAATGTCATTACGGACGATCTGGAATGGCATGGCGGCTCCTCCCTCTCTGTTTTCACCAATATTTATATTCTCATAAACCTATCATACCCACCGGACAATAATAGATATCCCCGTTAAGCGGAAACACCTCACAAATATGATCAACCTTTTCTTTGTCACTAAAAAACAATATATAACAAAATTTCGGCAAAAACAACATCGCATTGTCGTTTTTGCCGAAAGATTTACACAGCATTTTGTTTTGATCCGGTTTCATACCGGTTACGATTCATCATTTTGATCCCTTTCTCGCGATCAGATCCGCTATAACAAGATAGCAATATCCTACGATGATCAAAAACACCAGTAAAGCAATTATCCACCACGCGCTCCCCATAAACGGCAGGCCGTCGGTAAAACCAAACGCTCCCGCGGGACTGCCCCAATTGAGAAAGAAGTAAGGATAATTGACCCCGGGTGAAAACTCCCAGCCTTTCACATATCCTATTCCCGCATATACCGCATACAATAACGGCGGAATTATCACATAAAACACGTTTTTGCGCTTAATTCCGGCACCGGATGCGATCACAAAGAAATCCAGCACCGCCGCGACAGGGACGATCACATGGGTCAGGACATTCTGGATATTCCATGCATACTTCCCGAGGGTGGGCGCAAGGACAAAACAGAACACAATGCCGGTAAGTGTTATGGATACCGTCCCAACGAATTTCACTATATACCAGGCACTGCCGATCCGTCTGTTTCCATGGAGCAGACAGCATCCCGCAGCGCTGATAAGGGCAATGGCAATATTGGACTGGATGGTAAAATACATAAATACCACGCTCCCGCCCATGAAGGTATTCCTCCCGGCATAAGCACTCATGAAAATACCGATAACCGCGGAAAGCACCACTATCGTCTTTAATATGACGCTCAATCTTTTTCTTGTGATCGAAACAGAATTCATACAAACTCCTTATTGATCCTTAAATTGGCCGGCAAACTCCGCAGCGGCCTTCAAGTCTTCGGCATTGGGTCTTCCTTTATGGATCCCTTTAAATTCCCCCTTACAGTGAAATTCCTTCTCATCCATCGCGATACCTGCCTTATCCGCCTCGGCTTTTACCTTCTTATATGTCGAATTGAGCATGGCTGCGGATCCGAAATTAACGATCTTTCCGACCTTCTCTTTATCAAGGGAACTGACGAATGTCCTGACCTCGGGGTCTATGGTAAACGCATAATAAGAATTTCCGAGGAATAAAATGTCCGCCTTTTCTTCCAACGGTACACTTATCGGCTGAGCTTCGACGCCGAGTTCCTTTGCTATGGCCTCAGCCAGTTTTTTGGTATTTCCGGTCTTTGTATAATATCTGACTGCATATTTCATGATTTTCCCCTTTCTTTTCAATCATCCTCAAGGAACTTGTATAGCAATCTGTACAGCTCCTTTGCATCTTCCGGACTCAATGACGATCCTTTTCCGGCAAGCTTTAAGGGTATATCCTTACATTTCTCCTTAAGGGCATTTCCCTTGTCCGTGATGCTTATGATCGTAACGCGTTCATCATCTATTGATCTGGCCCTGTTAATATAGCCTTCCTTTTCAAGATTTTTCAATAAAGGAGTCAGCGTACCGGCATCCAGATGCAATATACTCCCGAGCTGCCCCACAGTCATGCTTTCCTTTTCCCAAAGCACCATAAATACCACATACTGGGTGTATGTAAGCCCCAGCGGCTTCAGATAAGGCGTATACCTGCTCACAATCTTCCTTCCGCAGGCATAAAGCGGGAAACACAACTGGTTTTTCAGCAGGAGCTGTCCGTATTCCTGGGCCATCTTCAGTCACATCCTTCACAGATAATTTTCAATGCATAAGGCTACGCTTTCCATGGCAGCCGTGGGCTCAAATCTGGCAACGACATTTCCTTTCCTGTCCACGACAAACTTGGTAAAATTCCACTTGATCTCGGGATTGTTCTCATAATCCTTATCGATCTTTGCAAGCATATCACTCATGAAACGTGCGGTCTCACCCTCGCCGAAGCCTTCAAAGCCCTTCTGCTCCTTCAGATACTTAAACAGCGGTATCGCATTCTCGCCATTGACATCCGCCTTCTTCATCTGAGGGAACCGTGTATTGTACTTCAGCGTGCAGAATTCATGGATCTCCTCGTCGGTTCCGGGTGTCTGCCCCGCGAACTGGTTGCAGGGAACATCGATCACTTCAAAGCCTCTGTCATGATATTTCTCATACATCTCTTCGATATCCTTATAATGAGGTGTAAATCCGCATCCGGTAGCCGTATTGACGACCAGTACGACCTTTCCTTCATAATCCTTCATGGAGATCTCTTCACCCTTCGCACTTGCTACTGATAAATCATAAAATCCCATTGCTTGTTCCTCCTTGTATTTAATATTTTATCAAATTATATTTTATCAAATATATTTTGTCAAGAGACTTTATATTCATTTTATTATTCTACACTTTTTTACATTAAAAAACTGAACAGATGACATTTTTCCTATAAAATTTTATTGAATAATTGACATTTCTATAATATAATTATTGTGAACAAATGCATTTACAAAAAGTATTTCATAAAGGGGCCAGTATATGTTTAAAAGAAAAGTATATGAAGAGCTTGCAGATTGGAAAAAAAACTATGCTCCAAAGTATGCTGCCTTGCTTGAGGGTGCAAGGCGAGTGGGCAAGTCTACCGTGGCCGAAGAATTTGCCAAGGCAAACTACAGGTCCTACATAAAAGTTGACTTTGCTAACATCACGCAGGAACTGCTGGATGTGTTCAAAGACATAGCCGATCAAAAAGTGTTTTTCTTAAGATTACAGACGGTGACGGGAATTACGCTATACCCAAGGGAATCTGTAATCATTTTTGATGAGATTCAGCGCCAGCCATTGGTAAGACAGGCAATTAAATACCTGGTTGCTGATGGGACATATGACTATATTGAAACAGGATCACTTATCAGCATAAAGAAAAATGTAAAAGATATTGTCATACCATCCGAAGAACATAAAATCCCTGTGTATCCGATGGATTATGAAGAATTCATGTGGGCAATCGGAAATGACACGTACCCGCTGCTCCGTGATCTTTATAAAATGGGCGCAGAAGTCGGCAATGGAACTAACAGAAAACTTATGAGGGATTTTAGAATATATATGGCCGTGGGTGGAATGCCTCAGGCTGTAGAAGCCTTTGTTGACGGAAAAAACTTTACTGAGATCGACAGGGTTAAACGAGAGATAATAGATCTTTATATTGATGATTTCAAAAAGATAGACGGCTCCGGCCTTATTGGCAAGATGTATGAGTCAATCCCCAGCCAGTTGGCTACAAATAAGAAGAGATACATGATCTCAAGGGCAACAGGAAAGCGAAAGACTCCAAAAGATATAGAAAGAATGTCGGACCTGCTGGATTCAAAGACGGTAATTGCGTGCTTCAACACACATAATCCCGGTATAACTCTGGCTCAATCCAGGGATGATGATACTTTTAAACTGTATCTTTCAGACATTGGATTGTTTACGACAATGATCTTCAAGGCATCACCGAAGACAGATGAGAACATATATAGTAAGCTGCTGAGGGACAAGTTGTCAGCTGACCTGGGGTTCCTTTACGAAAACGCCGTGGCACAGATGATTACCGCTGCAGGCAGGTCAGCATATTATCACACATGGCAAAAGGAAAACAGCACACATTATTATGAGGTTGATTTTCTGCTCCAGGACAAGGCCAAACTGCTTCCATTGGAAGTAAAATCATCAGCCACCAAAAAGCATGAGTCTGTAGATGCATTCTGCAAGAAGTATTCTCAATATGTTTCACAGGCAATTCTTCTTTCTCAAAAGGATGTTGGGAAAGACAATGGTCTAAAGTTAAAGCCGATCTATATGCTTCCGTTCATTATGGAAGACCTGTAACACAATTCAAAAGGCATACCTTTTTACCACACCCTGGTCGTCCGCGCCTTGCATTTTTCCACGCATCCCGCGACCAGGTTGTACCAGCTTATGCAATGGTCGAGTATGATTGCGTCCGAGGTTATTACGTTTTCCTTGTCCCACAGCGTACTGTCTACCGCCTTGAGCAGTCGGATATCCAATACGGTTCGATATCCCGCCCCGATCTCCGCTATAAGTCCCTTCAGGTTCCCGGAATTGGAAACAGGTTCGTCAAGCAGGATATGCGCCGTCCCCGCATTCATCCCGTCAAGCGTCTCTAGCAGCATACGAACGGCCTTCGCCGTTTCCGGTATGATCCTGTAAGTGCCGCGCAGCGCCGCCAGATCACGTATGGTACCGTCCATACACGAAAGCAGTAAAGAATCGCTGAACATGACCTCCAAGGCGACTATGGTATTGAATCCATCGATCCAGATCTCTCTTCCGGCGATCGAGTCCAATGCCTTCGCCTTTCTGTCCGCCAGCCGCCCGTTAGTCGAAACACTTCGTGCTATGGCCAGCCGCTGGCGTTCATTCAGCCTGAAATGATTTCCCACAAAAGTATACGCCTGTTTCATGTCATAGCCTTCATTGATCAGGTACAAAACATGCTGCGACGCGATCCTCATCTTCCCCAACGCCGTTTCAGAAAAACTATCTTCATCCTCCGGCACATATCCGCGTTTCTTGTCCATATATCCCTTTTATCCCCGGATCCGCTAAAGATTTTTTTACAGTTGCCTCGATCCATTTCTTAGGCGACATGGTAAAAGCATTTGCCCCAGCCAGGTTTCTAAACCCCTCGAATTCGAGGGGTTTAAAATCCGGATTATGAAATTCCTCCGCCATTCTGTGCGCGGTATACTTCCCATGAGGTCAAATTATTTTACCTCACCAAACCATCAAGTTCTCCTCCGGTTAATCATAAACACTGCCGGTTGAGGTAAGATTGTTGTGTTTAATCTCATGCTTTCAGTTAGTCTTTAAAAGCATCTTTATCTTCAGTAAGCTTCATCTTTTATTTTCTCCTTGATTTTCGCCTTTTTTTCAGCATTTTTTAAAGATATGGCATCCGGTCATATTCCAAAATGCCTCAATTATGCTTACATATTTTTTACTCTTACTGCTTCACATATCTCTGGTTCTTGCTATTCGGTTTGTCCGGCAAAGTCATTCTAATAAGCCCCAATTCCATTGCAGGATTCAAATAGTTCTTACGAAGGGTCTCCTTCGATTTCAAGCCCAATTTCTCCATGATATCTTTAGATGTATATGGTACATCAAACTCCATCCGATCAAGCATCTTCTTTACATACTCGCTTGTCTCGGCATTAGCCTGGTTTACCTGAAGTATGACATCATCAAGAACCTGATCTATCATATCGAGCATAAACTCTATGAAGATATCTGAATTACCATTCGTATTGCATTTAGCAATAGCATTATAATACTGCTCCTGGAATCTTTCAATCCGGCTCTCCAACGGAATATACTCAAAAACATTTCTCCAACGGTACAATATAACGGTATGCCACAGCCTTGCCATGCGACCATTTCCGTCGGCAAACGGGTGTATGAACACAAACTCGTAATGAAATACTGCAGCCATTATAAGCGGATGCACCTTACCCTCAGATTTTTTCATCCATGAAAGAAGGTCTTTCATCAGACCGTTTACCATATGTGGCGGCGGTGCCATAAAGATACATTTATCGCCGGAGAATACTCCTTCATCCCTCTTACGGTATTCACCGGATTCCTCTACGGTCAGATGTGTCATGATACCATGTATCTTTTTTAATTCCATTGCGCTCGATGGATCAATCTCAGAGATTTTTTCGTATGCCGCATATGCATTTTTGACTTCTTGAATTTCTTTCTTGTTCCCGATAACCAAATGACCGTTTATAACATCCCTGACCTCATTAAGAGACAGGGAATTGGCTTCGATCTTTAGCGACGAGTGGATGGAACGGATACGATTGTTTCTTCTAAGGTGTGGTTTTGATTCCAATTCCTTATGGTTCGTTATCTTACCGACCTTTTCTGAGATAGAAGACACCTGCTCCAGCATCTTTTCTGAAATCGTATACGGTGGGGTGTAACTATTGATACATTTCACCTCCAATCATCTTGCTTATTATCTTACTTACTATCTTGTATAATTATATTCCAAGTATGGAATTATTTCAATGGTTAATGAACCCAGGGGACGGGGGTGGTGGTTCATCCGACAGATGAACGTCGATCTCGTCACAGGTATTGTCTTCCACCAGCAACTCGACAAATATGGAAAGCCGCTCCTTATCTTCGTCCGACAGCTTATCATTTGACGAGATCAACGATTTGATATATTCGTTGATTATCTTTCTGTTCTCTATTGCAAATTCCCCGATCTTGGAGAAATTATCTATCAATATCTTGCTGTATTCGGAAGAATCCCCGATCTTGCTCAGTTCCGGAGTAGACAGAAGTCTTATCTCCTTCATACGTTCGGCATATTCCCTGAAAACTTCGCGATAGTTGTTCAAAACGACACCAGCTTTCCTTGTTTTTTGATATCATTATGTAAATAAAAGCTTTTTCAAAGGCTTTCACAAATTTTATTATACATCAGTTTTCAGGCAAAATACAAGGTCTTTATCCTCCCATACATCCTTTCCCGGCTCAAAATGACGTTTCCATGTGTTCTTGACGAGACGGTACTGATGAACCCCGGGAACGGATTTGTTTTGCTGAACGACCAGATTCAGAAAATCATAGTAATAAATAAACCGATAAAGGAAACGCGGGACGATAAAGGCTTTACGATCATAGGTATTACGGATTTTCTGTTGAGGTTTATAAAGTAAAAACACTTGTTCAGAAAAGGCGCATGGGAACGCGCAACGGTGGAAATCTTCCATTTCACCTGCTAATGTGCGGAATTTAGTTCATATTTTTTAAATTGAACATTATTCACTATCACCACCGGCCTTGAAATTATAGACCGGTGTCAAAACCTTTACCACATCTACCGTATCGGCCAGATTAGGCATGATATCATCGATTCGCCTGTAAGCGAACGGTGCCTCATCCAATGTATCTTTCCCGATACAGCTGCAGTATATACCTCTCATTTCTGTTTTAAACTCCGAAACCGTATGACTATTCCGGATACTTTCCCTGTTTGCGACTCTGCCGGACCCATGCGGTGCCGAATAATTCCATTCAGGATTACCTTTACCGATACCAAGTATTACGCCGTCCTTCATATTTACCGGAATGATGACCCTTTCACCTGCAGTGGCCGAAATGGCTCCTTTGCGCAGGATCTGAATTCTTTTTGCGCTGTCCGTATCACTGGGTACCTGACCGGTTTTACTTATTTCAACCTCGGAAATATAATTGTGAACGCATGAAAATACGTCCTCTGTTTTCCATTTCATGCCTTTGCAAATTTCCGTCAGGATTATCTGCCTGTTGAGTTCGGCATATTCACAGCATTTTTCTACATCATGGATGTATTTGTCTTTTAACTCACCTTCAAGATGAGTCATGTGATACGGTATGTCTGCGTCCTGTGCTTTCAGCTCCTTTTGCCCTTCATTCAAATAATACTCCGTAACAGCCTTTCCCAGATTTCTGCTGCCGGTATGTATGACCAGATACAGATCCCCATTTTCATCTTTATCAATCTCTATAAAATGATTTCCGGAGCCTAAAGTCCCAAGACTTCTTAAAACCTTATCTTCGCTAATTGCCGGGGAACATAAAAGCCCATCAGTATCAAAACCCTCCGCCATTCTGTGCGCGGTACCTCTGGCGCTGAAGCCTGACGGAATGTTGTCCCTTATCACGGTATCCAGCTTTTTACCGTCAAATCTTCCCTTTATCCTTGCAACTGTCATTCCGCATCCTAAGTCGATCTTATATTTTTTTTGCAAAAAATATAGAGAGTCTGTAACAGACTCTCTATACAAGAAATAGCTTAAATTCAAGCTTTTCAGGGAACCGGAAGGAACGATAATCTCCAAAATAGAGTTTAGCGCTCTTTCTCATATACTCTTTCGAGATCTCAAAAGTTCCTAAAAAGCATGCCGACTCGTATAACGTGCGTTGGCGATAGCGGCCTGTGAGGTGTAGCGGTAATAACGTCATTTCGAGCCCATTTTTCGGGCAAAAAAGTGCCTCACCACATCTCCGCAGTGAGGCCCCAAAAGCCGCTTAAACTGTCGATAGTTTTCTTCCAACTTCTCTTACCGCTTTCATCACATCCTCAAAGGAGGTTCCTGCAGAATAAGTATTATTAATTCTGTAGTTCTCCCATAGAGACTTAAGTGCTAAATCCTGCGACATTTCATCACAAATATCCATCCACTCGGCCAGTTCTTCCTCTGAGCCACGTTTTTGAGATGTTTTATCCACCGCAGTTTTAAGAACATCGTAATCTATAGCATCTTGATAAAGATTAAAGAACATATACAAGTCATAGAAATCCCTTGCTCTGGTTGTACCAATATTTCTTCTGATGATTGTCTCATATTTTTCAGCAATAATGGTTTCCCTATTGTAAGCTTTGACTTCTATCTCATCCTCATCCAGAATAGTCTTGTACGAATAGTAAATAGCCCGTGGTGTAATAACATCTCCGGTAGTAATATCCAGTTTCATTTCATTGGCAATCTTCCCATAATGCGCCACAAAATAGGCTCTGAAGTTATTGTAATCGTCATCTTCCCGTATAGGCTCAATTTTTGTAAATTCGAACTTAATCCGATCACCCACGTC
>JAILRI010000265.1 GCA_024698555.1 Lachnospiraceae bacterium | reverse complement strand
CGGATGAAGACCTGCATGCGTGGAATTATATCGCACTGGACGGACAGGGATATCTTATTGATGCAACATGGGGACTGACCGCGAGCCGTGAACCGGACCTGACGTATTTCTTATTTACCGACGAGCAGCGTGAGACAAGAGACGGTTTTGTCGCTGAGTCGTTTGATATCGCCGGTTACGGATTGTACGGGGCACGAGATGTATATTCGTTCAATGCCGACGATGACCGGTACAGCGATCTGTGGGGCGGCAGATACATAGCTTTTGATCAGGATAACAAATGCATTTTTTACCGTGATAAGGACGGTATTTTCAGCAGATTTGATTACGGCTCGGGTCAATAGACCGGGCCGTAATCAAATTTTTTTAAATATATTTTGCAAAATATACTTGACAAAATATATTGCGCGCAATATAATGTGGTAAAATAAAAAATCGGAAGGAGAGATCAGGGACAATGGCACAGGAATATGAACAGCTGCTGTTAAAGAACCAGTTATGCTTTCCGCTGTACGCATGCAGCAGGAAAATAATCGGTAATTATACGCCTTATCTGAAACCGCTGGGACTGACATATACGCAATACGTCGTTCTGATGGTCCTGTGGGAGAAGGAGAGCATCAATGTCGGACAGCTCGGCGAGATCCTGCGTCTGGATGCAGGAACGCTTACTCCGCTGTTAAAGAGACTTGAGAAGGCCGGATATGTCACAAGGGAAAGATCAAGGGAAGATGAGCGCGTTACCGTCATCAGCATCACGGCAGAAGGCGGGAAGCTGAAAGAAAAGTGTAAGGACATTCCGATGAAAATGGCGCAAAAAGGCTCCGCATTAACAGCGCAAGATGCCGCGGAACTGTACAGATTGCTGTATCTGTTCCTTGACGGGGAGTGAACCTGCCGGAGCAACTTCTTTCCTGAAAAGGGAAGAAGCTGAAAGTGTGCGAAACGCCTGCTGCGATATTTGCAACAGGCTGCAAAAGAAATGATAACAGATATAAATCATTACACTTTTTTTAAGGAGGAAATAAAGATGATCTATGATTACGAAGTAACTACAGGAAAAGGTGAAAAACTCAGTCTCTCGGAGTACAAGGGAAAGGTTGTGCTTGTTGTGAATACTGCCACGGGATGCGGATTCACACCGCAGTATGCGCCTATTGAGCAGATGTATAAGGATCTCCATGACAAAGGACTCGAGATACTTGATATTCCCTGCAATCAGTTCGGCGGACAGGCTCCCGGATCGGATGATGAGATCCATGAGTTCTGCACTCTTCATTACAATACCACATTCCCTCAGATGAAAAAGGCAGATGTGAACGGTGCCAACGAGCTTCCGCTCTATACATATCTGAAATCGCAGAAGGGATTTGAAGGTTTTGACGAGCATGAGCTCAAGCCGCTCCTTGAAAAGATGTTTTCCGAGGCGGATCCGGATTGGGACAAGAAGCCGGACATCAAGTGGAATTTTACCAAATTTGTGATCGATCGCGATGGAAACGTAGTTGCAAGATTTGAGCCCACAGCAGATATGAAGAAAGTGGAAGAGTGCGTAAAAGCACTGCTTTGAAAACGGAGGTAAGAACATGACTTTTGCGGTAAGATATTATACAAAAACCGGAAATACAAAGAAGCTTGCCGAAGCCATAGCCAAAGAGCTCGGTGTCGAGGCACTGCCTATCAGCGAGCCGGTTTCGGAGAAAGTGGATTATCTGTTTCTCGGTAATTCGTATTATGCATTTACTATCGACCCTGAGGTAAGAAACTTTGTGGCCGGTCTGGATAAGAATAAAGTCGGAAAGATCGTCAACTTCGGTTCCGCAGCCATGCTGAATTCAACCTATAAAAAGGTCAAGGCTGTGGCCGATAAGGCCGGAGTTGCGATGGATGCACGGGAATTCCACTGCAGAGGCGAATTCAAGGCTTTTCACAAAGGAAGACCCAACGAAGAAGATCTGAGAGCGGCTGCGGCATTTGCGAAGCAATACAAAGCTTGAAAGTTCATAGACAGCTCATGGCGTTCGCTGCATGAGGCTAAAAATGATAAGTCTTTAACCTATATATGACTTGTGAACCCGGGAAGAACGATAGTATAATCGTTTTTAACCTGAAAATACGGGTATATTCTGAAATCCGCATTGAAGGGAAATATATTATACGGAAGGGAGAAAGTCATATGAAGATTAAAAGGATCCTGGCCGCATTGCTGGCTGTTGTATGTGTTCTTTCGTTTGTGCCGGCTGCCGCTATCAAGGCTGCCGAGACCGGTGTGCCCAAAAAAGCAAGAACATATACCGGAACTGTAAGCTATATCGATTTTTCCGTTAAGGGGAAAAAGACGATAAAGAGCGTGACTACAAGCGACAAAAAGAATTTTTATGCAAAGGCTTCCAACTACTCCTACACTGAAGAAAACGGTACAGTAAAAGAAAATAATTTTTCTTTGGAGACATATTGCGAAAAGGACGGCGAATATACCATAACGATCAAGTTCTCGGACAAGAGCACAGCTAAGATCAAGGTATATAATTATGCCGCACCCAAGATTGATGTGCTGGTAAATGGCAAGAAGGCCTTTCTTAAACAAACAACAGATAAAGAATGCAAGGTAACTGCAAGCATCGAAAAAGGATATACGATCAAAAAGCTCGAATACAGCTACGCAAAAGAGAAAAAGTCCGAATCCGGTGATATTACGACTGAAACCCTGTACAAGGCTTTCAAGAACGGAGATAAGATACCTATCAACAAAAAACCTTACACATCCAAGAGTGAGTATAGTTTTGGCTATGACAGTTATTCATCTTTGAGCAGATATGGCGTTGAAGATCTGTTTGCTTATACCTCGGTCCAGATCACATATGAGGACAAATATACCAAGGAGAACGAGATATATTCTACTTCGGTTGCTTCGGTAATTGTACCCTGATCAAGGCTTGCTGGATTTACTACATCCTGATTTTTACACGGGGCCGTCGCACTTTGAACCGCTCCCCGTCAAGTAGACAAATAAAAAAATATAAAATTTTCTGCCAT
>JAILRI010000263.1 GCA_024698555.1 Lachnospiraceae bacterium | reverse complement strand
CCTATGAGAATAAATACTACAGTACCTATACAAAAGTCCATCAGGTTCTTCATAAGGATGTTACCGGTGTTCTTGGCTCTGGTAAAGCCTGCCTCTACCATGGCAAAACCTGCCTGCATCCAAAACACGAGCGCTGCTCCGATTAGGAACCAGACGCCGAATATCGTACCGTTTACACTTTCAATTGCTTCAATGATCTCGTTACTCATAATAATCTCCCCTTTCCTTTATCACAAAAGGCACGCTTCCCTTGCGGGGAAACGCGCCTTTGCGTTTTATAATTATTTCAGTTATACATAGAACAGCATATCCGCGTAGGTCGGATAAGGCATCAGCTCCTTCGGGATCAGGCCTTCGGCTTCATCCGCGACTTCCCTGATCTTTGCCATATCTTCAAGTATCACTGACTGGTAGAATTTAGCCAGTTCAAGCTCATCGGTCATGGCCTCGGCTTTTGCGACATCCGCCTCAAATTTCTCTTCGGCAGCGGTTATTTCATCGTAGTATTCCGAAAGCTTCTTGGCCAGTTTGATCTCACCGGTCACAGGCAGCTCTTCCGATACCTTCTTTTTCTTGGCAGCCAATGTAACGGTTTTATCAACCGCGCTTGCCAGAGCGGGTAGGAACTGGGTATTTACCATTTCCTGAAGAGTCTTCGCTTCGATATGGATCGTCTTATTGTAGTTCTCAAGCAGGATCTCATATCTCGATTTGATCTCGCTTTCGGTAAAAATATGATGCTTTGTAAACAGCTTCACATTCTTCTCGGCTATAAATACAGGCAGAGCGTCGGGTGTGGAACGCAGATTGTAAAGTCCGCGTTTTTCAGCTTCCTTAACCCACTCATCGGTATAACCGTTTCCGTTGAAGATAACACGCTTGTGATCGATGATCGCCTGCTTGAGCAATGCGTGAACCTTAGCCTGCAGCTCACTCTCGGGAACTCCCTCGAGCTGTGAAGCAAACTGTGAAAGCGCTTCAGCTACAGCGGTATTGAGTACCACGTTGGGCCCTGATACAGAGAAGGACGAGCCGAGGGATCTGAACTCAAACTTATTGCCTGTAAACGCGAAGGGACTGGTTCTGTTCCTGTCGGTGGTATCCTTGAAGAAATGAGGAAGTACCGTCGCTCCGGTCTCCATCTGTACCTTTTCCTTTGCCCCGAAGAAGGTGTCGTTTTCGATAGAATCAACTACCGCCATCAGCTCCTCGCCCAGGAACATGGAAATGATCGCGGGAGGCGCCTCATTTGCCCCGAGCCTGTGGTCATTGCCTGCACTGGCTACAGAGAGCCTTAACAGATCCGCATAGTCATCGACGGCACAGATAACAGCCATCAAAAATACCAGGAACTGTATATTTTCCGCGGGTGTTTTTCCCGGATCGAGAAGGTTCGTTCCGGCATCGGTGGTCATGGACCAGTTGTTATGCTTTCCCGAACCGTTTATCTTATCAAAAGGTTTCTCATGGAGGAGGCATACAAACCCGTGTTTCTCTGCCACCTTCTTCATGATCTCCATGGTAAGCTGGTTGCGATCCACCGCCACGTTCGTGGTATCAAACACCGGAGCGAGCTCATGCTGTGCGGGAGCCACTTCGTTATGCTTTGTTTTGGCAGGAATTCCAAGCTTCCAAAGTTCTTCATCAAGTTCATGCATATATGCGGCAACTCTGGGCTTTAACACGCCGAAATAGTGGTCATCCATCTCCTGCCCCTTCGGAGGCTTCGCTCCGAGAAGAGTTCTGCCGGTGAACTTCAGATCGATCCTCTTCTTGAAGTCTTCCTTGTCTATCAGGAAATACTCCTGCTCAGGTCCCACGGTAGTCTTAACACTCTTCACCGAAGTATTGCCAAGGATGTGGAGCATCCTTACCGCTTCCTTGCTGAGAGCTTCCATGGAACGTAAGAGAGGCGTCTTTTTGTCAAGCGCTTCACCGCTGTAGGAGCAGAATGCTGTGGGAATATAAAGTGTTCCGTCCTTTATAAACGCCGGAGACGTCGGATCCCATGCTGTATAACCTCTCGCCTCAAAAGTGGCTCTTAAACCGCCCGAAGGAAAACTGGAAGCATCAGGTTCACCCTTTACCAGCTCCTTTCCGGAGAATTCCATGATCACTTCTCCACCGTCTACCGGTGAAATAAAGCTGTCATGCTTCTCTGCGGTAAAGCCTGTCATAGGCTGGAACCAATGTGTAAAATGTGTCGCTCCGTTTTCTACCGCCCACTCCTTCATGGCTATAGCCACCGCATTGGCTACATCTATCTCCAAATGCGTATTCTGATCGATCGTTTTGCGTAAGGCCTTGTAAATGTCCTTCGGCAGTTTGTCACGCATTACCTTGTCGTTAAAAACCAAACTTCCATAAATCTGAGGTATCGTAGTGCTCATAATCATCTCCCCTTTCCATTGTTTTGTAAAAAGAAAAGGGCGCTTCGGGTAATGGTACCCAAAGCGCCTTTGCTTTCATGAGGTGTATGATAATCCTTTTCATTTATCTTGTCAACACTTTTTTTAAAAATTTTTAAACCGCCTCGATATTAGTGTTTCTGGCGGCCAGAAAATTCGCCAGTATCCTGCTGCCTTCCGGCGTAAGTATCGATTCCGGATGGAACTGGACTCCGAAGATCGAATATTTAACATGCTGTACTGCCATTACCTCGTTGGCAAAGGTCTTTGCGGTAACCTTCAGTTCCGGCGGGATAGTATCGGCATCGGCTATCAGTGAATGATATCTGGCGACCTTTGTCACCGGCGAGCATCCGTTAAATATCGGACAACCGGTATCTATGCTCACCTCGGACTGCTTGCCGTGCATCAGCTTTTCGGCATATGTTACGGTTGCGCCGAATGCCGCGCAGATAGCCTGATGTCCCAGACATACACCGAGTATCGGCATCTTGTCGCCCAGCTTTTTGATCACATCCATGATAACGCCCGCATTTTCAGGTCTTCCGGGTCCGGGCGAGAGTATGATCCGCTCCGGTGACAGCTTATATATGTCACCCACGCTCATTTCATCATTACGGATCACTTTGATGTCGGGATTGATCTCACCTAACATCTGGTACAGGTTGTATGAAAAACTGTCGTAGTTGTCTATTAATAGTATCATAGTCTCTCCCCTTTACTCTATATTCTGGGCAAGCTCCAGCGCGTTCAGCGCAGCTTTCGCCTTATTCAGGCATTCCTCAAATTCCTTTTCGGGTACGGAATCCGCAACGATCCCCGCGCCGCTCCTTACAAACACCTTCCCGTTTTTCTTATAGACTATACGGATCGCTATGCAGGTATCCATATTGCCGGTAAAGTCTATGTATCCGATTGCGCCGCCGTAAATACCGCGTTTATTATTCTCGAGTTCTCCTATGAGCTGGCAGGCTCTGATCTTGGGCGCTCCTGAAAGCGTTCCCGCCGGCAACACGGATTCTATCGCGTCAAGCGCATCCCTGCCTTCGGCAATATCACCCCTGACGGTTGACCCAATATGCATCACGTGTGAAAACCGCTCTATGCTATGCAGCTTTTCAACCTGCACCGAACCGAAGCGGCTGATCCTGCCGAGATCGTTACGTCCCAGATCGACCAGCATGTTGTGCTCGGCCAGCTCCTTCTCGTCCGCAAGCAGCTCCCTTTCAAGCCGGATATCCTCTTCTTCGTTCGCTCCTCTCGGTCTGGTCCCGGCGAGCGGAAAAGTATGCAGTACACCATTTTCAAGCTTTACCAGGGTTTCGGGCGAAGCGCCGGCAACCTCAACATCTGTTCCTGAAAAGTAAAACATATACGGTGAAGGATTGATCGTTCTGAGCATCCGGTAGGTATTCAGCAGACTCCCTTCAAATGGAGCCGAGAGTCTGTTCGACAGTACGATCTGGAAGATATCGCCTTCATAAATATGGTATTTCGCTTTCTCGACCATCCAGCAGTACTTTTTTTTGTCAAACAGAGGCTTGACCTCGCCTAAGAGTTTTCCGGAGGGCTCGTTCTTTTTCTGACCGTTTTTTAAAAGCTTTACCAGATTTTCCAGTTCGATCACTGCCTTGTTATATCCCGCCTCGACATCGTCCAGCCTCATATTCACGATAAGGACTATCTTCTGACGCATATTATCGAAAGCTATGACCTTGTCAAACAGCATAAGATCCACATCCTTAAAGGCTTCGGTATCATCTTCGTCCCGGCATACGGTCGGTTCGCTGTATTTCAGATAGTCAAATGAAAAATAACCGACAAGCCCCCCGGTAAACGACGGAAGATAGTCGTATTTCGGACTCTTATAGTCCGCAAGGATCTGACGCAGCACATCTGACGGAGCATCCGTCTTAATGTTCAGATTTCCGGCTTTCATTTCACCATCCACACACGTAATGGACATCTTGGGATCATATCCCAGAAATGTATATCTCCCCCACTGCTCATCGGCCTGCGCCGATTCCAGCATATAACAGTGCGAGGATACATTTTTAAGTACCTTTACAGCCTCTATCGGCGTTATAAAGTCAGACAGTATCTCGCAGCTTACAGGAATGATATTATAGCCTCCAAAAGCCGCCGTTCTCCTGATCTCTTCCAAACTTGGTCTGATCTGCATTTCCTTTTTCCTCCTTTTCGCATACACACTTAAATAGCAATATCCCGCGACCCTTCAGTTCGCTCTGTGACCTTTCACTCAGTCCTCAGCTTATAAGCAAGCTTAAAGCTGAGGGCATTCGCTTATCGCAGAAAAAAAGTCCCTGACAGAATTATACATCTGTCAAGGACGGAAATTCACGATTCCGCGGTGCCACCTTGATTCATGGGCTTAACCCCATGCACTTAGCAGGATACCATCATATCCCCGGCATATAACGTCTGCCCCAACGTCGCAGAATACTCGGAAAAAGCTTTCCTTTGACTGCGCTCTCAGCGGTCCATTTGACAACTTGTTTCTTACCCGGCTCTCGGCTCCCCGGGCTCTCTGTGAAGGCATCATTGCCTTTATCTCCGCGTCAATGATTTAATCTTCTATTTAATTTTGTATCAGTTTATCACTTTGCTTTCTTAAAGTCAAGAATAATTTTGTATCAATGGCACTGTTTATAAGTCATTTATGATAATGTCTTAACAAACCACAAGAGAAAATGTCTCAAAATGTGGTAGAATTACTCCCTATGAGGGAGGTGGATACTATCAGGAGGATTGACTTAAACATGGATGAACTACACAAATACGAAGT
>JAILRI010000255.1 GCA_024698555.1 Lachnospiraceae bacterium | reverse complement strand
CTGCACGGACCGCACCAGGTAGCCCAGAAGTCAACAAGAACGGGCTTATCACTCTTTAATACTTCATTTTCAAAATTGCTTTCGGTAATTATGATCTCTGACATGGTAATTTCCTCCTGAATTTTAATCATACCGATAATGAAATCGGAAAACAACCTCTTTTGTAAGTATATCTGTCTTATAACCGGCTATTTAAGCCTTTAAAGATAATGATCCACTTAATGAGTGCCGTCTTCCTCCATATTTCCCAGCAGCTTGTGTAATATCGTATACAACAGCCCCGCTTCCTCACGTGAAAGCTTAACGCATGAAGACATTTTTTCGGGAATGCAGACCGCCTTTTCTTTCAGTTTTTCACCGTTTTCCGTGATATTGATGATCAGATTTCTCTCATCATCTTCCGATCTTCCCCTGGTAATATAGCCCTTTGCCTCAAGCTTTTTTAATACCGGGGTGAGAGTCCCCGAATCCAGATACAGTTTCCGTCCCAGCTTTTTGACATTCATGCGCTTGTGTTCCCACAGGACCATCATGGCGATATACTGGGTATAGGTCAGATCCAGCTCATCCAGATATGGCTTATAGCGTCTGACTATCTCCTTTGCGCAGGCGTAGAGGGGAAAACACAATTGATTATCAAGCTTAAGGGCATCGTAAAGTTCATTCACTGCCGCTACCTCGTATTTTCAATTAATGCCGCATCGTGAACCGGTAAGCCGATTCCAGTCGTCAGTCTCAAAAAATGACTTATAATTATAGCAAAGACGCAACTTGCTGCTCTTACAGCAGCTCCGCTACTTTCCCGTCGATCGATTCAGGTTTGTCGGTAGGCGCGAACCTTTCGACCACATTTCCTTCCCTGTCCACAAGGAACTTGGTGAAATTCCACTTGATCTTACTGCCCATGACACCCTTCTGCTGCGACTTAAGGAAAGTGTAGAGCGGATCCTCACCTTCACCGTTTACCTTGATCTTCGCGAAGCGGGGAAACGAGGTGTTGTACTTGAGCGTACAGAAGGTGTGGATCTCCTCATCGCTGCCGGGCGCCTGCCCCGCAAACTGGTTGCAGGGGAAGTCAAGTATCTCAAACCCTTTGTCGCGGTACTTCTCATAAAGAGCTTCCAGCCCTTCGTACTGCGGTGTAAAGCCGCAGCCCGTAGCAGTGTTTACGATCAGAAGAACCTTGTCTTTGTACTGCGACATGCTTACTTCGTTACCTTTGTTGTCCTTTACCGTGATTTCATAGATTCCGGCCATATACATACCTCCTTGAATATCGTCACTCACCTGACGTTTTATTTCTTATTGTTTACAATTAGATTGTACACGATCTATCATCGTATGTCAAGAAGGATATTATAAACTTTTTATAAACTCACATTGGTTCCATTGAAAAAGCTTTCTGAATCATAAACTCCGTCCCTAATCGTCCACTTCTATCCTGAATACTACCGGGTAATCTGATTTGACGTCTTTTGCGGATATATGCAGGCCATAGTTGTCCCGGGAATATTCTACGTCAGTAGTATTTTCTGCCAGCAGCCTGACATTTTTAATGATCCCGGAGAACACGGGGAGATTGCCGGGCGCAGCGCTTGCTAACGACTTGACTGTCACATTCCCGTCCTCGGGCCATTTTAACACGATAGCGTATATACACCCCTTGCCGCAGGTAAAGCGGATATCCTCGCTGGTGTATTCGGGCTGCGAGGAATCGCCGAACTGTCCCTCGATGGTCATGGTCGGGCCTTCGGCGGCGTAGCGCCATACTGTCGTATCATAGATCGCCTCGCCGTTTACTTTTAGCCACCTGCCTATAGCCCGCAGTATCGATGCGTCCTCCACAGGGATAGTCCCATCGGCCTTCGGTCCTATGTTAAGCAGGAGGCGGCCGTTCTTGCTGACTATGTCCGCCAGGTTCTGCACGATATTCACTGGGTTCTTGTACTGGTTTCCGGTCGTATAACACCACGAATTATAGGCAACAGCTGTATCGGTCTGCCATACATAGGGCTTAACGTCGGCGAGCTTGCCCCTTTCGATGTCGACTACCGCAGTGCCAAACGCGAAAGCGTCATGCTTGTAGTTGATCACTGCCATGCGTCCGTTCTCTTCGGCGCGGTTATAGTAATACGCCGCAAACTTGCGAAGATAGGGTTTTACCGCGCTATGGTGTATCCACCAGTCAAAGTAGAAAATGGAAGGACAATACCTGTCCACCAGTTCGCAGCATCTTACCAGCCAGTCCTCCATGAATTCCTTTGACGGCGCGGGAGTGCTGAAGGAGTCGTTCAGATCCCTTTCCGGCATGGCAGGCCAGTAGAAATCCCCTTCTTTTTCATATTCGGTGACGTCGCTTTCAAATTCCTTCCCGTGCCCCATGAAAAACCAGTGCTCGACCCTGTGACTGGAACAGCCGGCTACGATGCCCTTTTGTGTGGCCGAGTCAGACAGTTCCTTCAGTACATTGCGGCAAGGCCCCATCTCAGCGCTGTTCCAACGCGAGATGTCGCTGTCATACATCTGGAAGCCGTCATGGTGTTCAGCAACGGGTATCATGTACTGAGCCCCGGCCTCCTTAAACAGATCCGTCCACTCATCGGCATTGAACTTTTCAGCCTTGAACATGGAGATGAAATCCTTGTAACCAAAATCCTTCTGCGGGCCAAAAGTCTTTACGTGATGCTCAAACTCGGGACTTCCCTGAATATACATATTACGGGAATACCACTCATTGGCAAATGCCGGCACGCTGAATATCCCCCAGTGAATAAATATCCCGAATTTCAGGTTTTTATACCCTTCAGGAACCCTATACTGCGACAGGGACTCCCAGGTATCCTTATAAAAACCCCTCTCTATGCAACTGTCGATCTTTTTTAAGTATTCTTTCTTGAAAAAGCTCATGTAAACAGATCCTCCATAGTAATAATCACTTAAATGTCAGTAAACCGTTCTTAGGGTTTCCACTCCGGCCTCGTAATCAACCCTTTCGACGGGAGCGCCGCTCTCGTTATAAAGTATCATATATCATACATCAAAAATGGCTTCTTTTCAATCATTTTAGGCAAGTAGCCCATCCACACACTTTTCATTGCATTAAACCACCGAACTGTGGTAAAATAGAAAAGACGGGCGATCCAAAAAGCCCGATGAAAGCCTTTAAATGCTCGATATATTCAGCAATTCGTTTAAACAGCAACAACAATTAACCAGAGGAAGCCTATGAATAAGAAGATCGCCGTGTGCGCCAACGGCTGGAATTACGACACGCTGTATGACGCGCTGCTCGGAATACGGGAATATGCGCAGGAAAAAGACTTTGACATTTTTGTCTTCCTGAGCTACGCCTCCTACAGTGAACATCTCACGCTGGTTCAGGGAGAGCTCAATATATATAAGCTGATGGATCCGAGGGATTATGACGGGGTGATCGTGTTCTCGACCGCTCTCAATTCCGCGGAGACAGCCCTTTCTTTGTGCCGCACTTCTAAAGAAGCCGGCATCCCCGTAGTCAGCATCGGTATGGAGTACGACGGCATCCATTCCGTTAGAGTCAGCAATGACGAAGGGATGAAAGAACTGATAGAACACCTGATAGAAGAACATAATATCAGAAAGGTATTCTTTATCGGCGGAACCCCTGACCATATCGACAGCCGGGCAAGACTCGATGTAACGCGTAAAACTCTGGAGGCTCACGGGCTGAAGCTCACGGATGACGATATTGGGTACGGAAAATGGACAAACCGCTATACTTTCATGACGATAGACCGGATCATCGATTCGGGTGAGCCTCTTCCCGACGCCATCATATGCGCGAACGACATCATGGCCATGGCCGCCTGCACCGAACTCGAAACAAGAGGGTATCTCTGTCCTCGTGACGTGATCGTGACAGGCTTTGATAATTGCAGGGAAGGAAAGGAATTTTATCCGGCTCTTTCCTCAGTTGAACAAAATTACAAAGAAATCGGGCGAAAAGCCTGCGAGATCATATTTGACGAGATATCGGGAAAACGTGAAACAGTCCACACAGTCGTGCCCTCGCGATTCTCATGCGGTGAAAGCTGCGGCTGCAGCGGCGAAGCCGATTACCCCGCCCTGCACAGGGACTATTGCAGACATCTGTTCAGGAGAAATACCGACGCAAAACTCCTCGAGCAGAACGAGAGGGTCATGCGTCAATGGATGAATGAAGCCACGGATTATAACGCGCTGAAGGAGACCCTTCGCGATCACTACCTTAATAACCATCAGTTCGAGGGCGAGGGCTTTTATATCTGCATGAACAAGGAATATTTTGATGACGTCATGATCAGTGAGCATGATCTGTGGGATAAAGGAAGCGATGCGGGCATAGAGACGCTGATCGCTTTAAAAAACGGCGAGATCATTAAAGGCACACGGGTCAGTGCCCGGCAGATCATCCCCGATTACGTTAAAAAAGAGCAAGAGCAGCACGTGTACTTTTTCATGCCGATGCATTATTTTGAAAACAATTATGGCTATGTGATCCTGACCGATTTTCCATATCTGATCACCGAAAACATGCTTTATCCCTATATGGAGAAGCTGCAGCAATCCATCAGGCTCATGCGCACAAACTTAAGGCTTCAGGCGCTGTCTGATCTTGATCAGCTCACCGGGCTTTACAACAGGTTCGGCTATGAGGCCAAAGCTCTTCCGCTGTATAAAGAAAGCGTTTTAAACCGTACCGGTATGATGGTCATGTTCGTTGATATAAACTATATGAAACGCATAAATGACGAACATGGACATATACACGGTGATAATGCCATAAAGACCGTAGCCGCGGCGATCAACGAGAATATCCCTCATGGAGCGGTTCCTGTCAGATACGGGGGTGATGAATTCCTGATCATCGTTCCCGATTGCGATCAGGAAAAGGCAGAACAGATCAAGAACGGGATATGGAGAACCCTTGATGAAAAAAACAGTGAAAAAAGCGTTCCCTACGCGATTTCGGTGAGTATCGGATATACCGTAACAGATCCTGTATCCCGCCCCGACACGATGCTCTCAGACTATATCCGTGAAGCGGACAGACTGATGTATGAGATAAAAAAAGAAATGCATATGAAGAACGACAGAAGAAAACAGCCGCATCCGTAATCAACGGATGCGGCCTTTACATACTTTAGCGTGTTACAGGTCCGCCGTATCTCAGATAAAGCACTGCGCCCACTATCTGCAGTATCAATATCAACGGCATGCCGATCACAAAGTACCAGTGTTTTGTTTTATGTCTGAATATGTACATGCCGGCTATTGCTCCTGTGCTTCCTCCCAAGAGCGCTGCCGCGAAAAGCGTCTTCTCCGGTATACGCCACTCACTGCTTTTAGCCCTTTTCTTGTCTATTCCGAACAGGACAAAAGCGGCAGCATTTATGATGATTAAATATGCGGCTATGATCAAAACAGGATTACCCATACAAATATCCTCTTTCTTTTGTAGCTGCAAGCTCTGCCTGTCATAGATCCCGGCGGCAAGTCTTTCACACGTTTGTTATCTGTAAAGCTGTCTTAAGGCTCTAGTACATCGATCGCGAAATAACTGGACTAATGCGCCGAATGCTTGCCCGAGAGTACATGTCTGAAAACGCAGACGTAGCGGGCTACGGCGAGGCTTTCAGGC
>JAILRI010000101.1 GCA_024698555.1 Lachnospiraceae bacterium | reverse complement strand
TGTTACTACCGCCCAACAGCAGACTGTCATCACCGTTTATTACTGTTCTGCCGGCTCCTCCTTCGATCCCAACGGCATAATCCTCACACCTGTCCATAAGTCCAAGCTTCACATTGCCGGTTCCCACCTCGATCTTCAGCTTCTCAGCAGTGAGCTTCTTTATATCTATGTCGCCCACGCTGACCTGGATTGCGGCATTGGCACCTATTCTCATCTCTGCTGCCTCTATGCTGCCTGCTCCTGCCTGCATCACCATATTCTGCGCGTTTAAAGCTTCTATAGAGGCATTGCCTGTGCCCAGTTCCATATCAAAGTTCTTATAATCCTGCTCCGGCAGGTACAGCGTTATCTTTGCCTTGTCGGCATAGTTTAAGCTGTTGCCGATGCGCCACCCCGCTAACTCAGCACTCTCAGGCTTTTTCTCGATTATACGGAGCCTGCCGTTTTCAGCATACAGCTCACAGTTGGGCAGATATACATTGTCCATGACGCAGGCTGTCCTGTCTGATTTTTTTATCTCTATATCCGCGCTTTCAGCATCGATCGAAACCCAGCTGAATTCTTCGTCAAATTCCTTTTCCAGCTTCCCCATATCTTCTTTCAATTTGGAAGTATTCATATTTCTGTATATGCGCACGCCCCAATAGCACAGGCTTCCGAGTAAACTCAGCAAAGCGGCGGCGATGATCAGATTTCTGATAGTTTTTTTCATTTCTTACTCCTTTTATTATTCCGATCAGTCAATCCTACTGCCAACAGTTCCCTGCGGTAAAGACCGGCGATGTATCTTACGGGCTTTATAAACGTTCCCAGTCCCAGCGCGAATGCCATAACCCCCAGGGCAATAAAACACAGACCGATGCCTATCAGCTCGAAACTGACGGGAACCGAAACCGGCAGATTTGTAAAACCGTAATACAGGGCAGTTCCTCCCAGACCGGCACTCCCCAATGCCCCCAGTATCAGAACAGCACCCAGAAATGCGGTCAGTATCAGCAGTAAAGTTATTCCCAAAAAAGCAAATACACTTATCAGCACGGAAAAAAAGACCGGCATCCTTTTTCCCTGATCAATTACGTTTTTTGCCTCACTGTTTTCATTTCCTGTTTCTTTTACTACAGCGCAGGTCATTTTAGGCTCATCCGGTGTTTCCAGACGAACAACCCTGGGCGCGGCCTTTAGTTCCTTCTCCGCTTTTTCTCTGGCGCTCATGCTTTCCCAGTATTTTAACGACATAAAAAACCCCTTTTGCTTTAAGTATTTACCATTGAATTATTGTATAATAAAGTGTAGAATAAAACAAGAAAAATGTTATCTTCACGGAGGTCAAAAAATGAGCAATCCCATTGTTACTTTTGAAATGAACGACGGTAAGGTGATCCGTGCCGAGCTTTATCCCGAGATCGCGCCCAATACAGTCAATAACTTTATTTCTCTGATCAATAAAGGCTTTTATGACGGTCTGATCTTTCACCGTGTTATCGAAAACTTCATGATCCAGGGCGGCTGTCCCGACGGAAACGGGATGGGAGGTCCCGGATATTCCATCAGAGGTGAATTCTCCGGCAACGGCTTTACCAATGATCTGAAGCACGTAAGAGGCGTGCTCTCCATGGCGCGTTCCATGAATCCGGATTCTGCCGGTTCCCAGTTCTTTATCATGCATGCCGACTCCCCGCATCTGGACGGCCAGTATGCCGCTTTCGGCAAGGTCATAGAAGGCCTCGATGTGGTCGATGCCATCGCATCCACTCCGACAGACTATAATGACCATCCTTACGAGGACCAGCGCATGAAGAAGGTAAGCGTGGAAACATTTGGAACAGACTATCCCGAGCCGGAGAAGAAATAATTACTGTTCAAAAAAGTACTACAGGTTCTTCAATGTAGTCCTGACCAGGTCGTACAGCCGTCCTACGGATTCTATCCCGAGCCTTTCCTCAGGTGAATGTATGCCGTGCATCTCGGGTCCTATAGATACGCAGTCCAGGCCTTTGAGCGCGCCGGCAAACAATCCGCATTCCAGACCGGCATGTATGGCGGTTATGACCGGTTCCTTACCTGTTTTCTCTTTATATACTTTACAAAGCACATCACGAAGCGGCGATTCTTTCAGGAACTCCCATCCCGGATAATCGCCGCGTCTTGACGTATGCCCCCCGGCCTGCTCGCAGGCCGCCTCTATGATGCCCGCAAGCGCTTCCTTCTGAGATTCATATGAAGACCTGACTGAGCAGGTAAAATGCAGTCCCTCTCCGTCAGTGGCGACCATGCCAATATTTGAAGATGTCTGTACCAGTCCTTCCACATCACGGCTCATGGCTCTTACGCCAAAAGGAAGCACACAAAGGAGCCTTACGAAATTCAGGGTATCCGCAGCCGAAAAAACGGTACGCCCGTTTTTTTCTTCACATATCTTCCGGGCTTTTACCTTTATTCCCGGATCAGTTGACTCAAACTCTCGTTTAAGTGTCTGATCGGAATGCGCAATAAAGCTTTCAAAGTCAGCTGTATCCTCTGTTTTCAGGCTTATCACGGCTTCGCAGGAATCGCAGATGACATTGTCAAATTTACCTCCCGTAAACTCACTCAGCCTTAATGAGCCGTATTTTTTGGTCGCCCAGTACATAACTCTGGCCAAGAGCTTTATGGCGTTACCTCTGCCTTTGTCTATTTCACATCCGGAATGCCCGCCCTTCAGTCCAAAAAGCGATACACGATAGATCGCGTTCCCATCATCTGCCTCATCTAAAGGGGACAGGACCGGAACCGCACCGTCCACTCTCACACCGCCGGCACAGGAAACGGTAAAAACGCCCTCCTCCTCGGAATCAAGATTGATCATCCTGCGGCCTGAAAGCAGACTCATATCCAGGGCTCTTGCCCCATCCATTCCGATTTCCTCATCAACAGTAAATACCGCTTCTATGGGAGGAGACATAAGAGAATCATCAGACAAAAGTGCAAGTATCATGGCTACCGCTATACCGTCATCCCCGCCTAAACTGGTGCCTTTGGCCCTGATATATCTGTCGGATACTGTCAGATCGAGCCCTTCGGTGCTCATATCCTTAGTGCAGCCTTCATCTTTGGCACATACCATATCCATATGTCCCTGCAGGATCACAGGCTCATGCCCCTCATATCCGGAAGAAGCCGGTTTAAATGCGATGATATTTCCTGACGCATCCTGTACATGCTTTACGCCCATATCATTCAGCATTTCGCACACGAGAGAGCTGATCCGTGCGGTATTGCCGGATCCGTGCGGAACGGAACATATCTTTTCAAAATACTCAAAGACCTTTGCAGGTTCAAGTCCTGACAGAACTCCCATAATCCCTCCTAAAAAAGGAGCCGATACGGGCTCCTTTTAAAAATCTTAACGCATAACAGCGTATATATCATTTCTCTTTGTCAATAACATTACCGGCGGTATTGGACGCATACGAGCCGTTCGATCTGTACATGGACGACGAGTTGCTGCCCGATACGGCATTGTTCGCAGCACCCGAGATCGAAGCGGATCTGTCGGCCAGCCTGGAAAAATATGAGCCGCGTCCAACTATCGCTGTACTGATGCTGGTAAGCTGTGCCTTGTCAAACTTCTCCTCATCAAGTGAGAGCTTATTATTGGAGCCCACCGTGATCCCTATATCAGAAAGTGTTGCTGCCAGAGCCGAAGTATCCTGTGTCATCCACAGAGCCTGACGCAGCACCTTGACATCATCTACACTGCTCGAAGAGTCTATAAGCGAATTATATTTATCAATAACCCCTTTCAGACCTTCCTTGATGCTCTCACGGTTATCTTCGCTTACGCCTTTTTCAAGGAGTTTGGTGATCTCCTGATTCAGCCCGCTCGCGTCACTTCCGGCTGTGGACAGATTGATCTTCTCAGCCTTGGTCTGGGCGGTATCCGTATTGTCCTGCCTGCTGTAATATGCATTGAGCAGTTTCTTGTACGCTCCGCTCTGTATCAGAGCATAATCACCGAGTCCTCCGCCGGCAGAAGAACCGCCGACTATCGAATCCAAACCGCTGCTTGAACTCTTGGAACTGCTTGATTTTGTTCCGAGCATAGAAGCAAAATAATTATTGTCGTTTGATGAAATTCCACTGATTCCAGCCATCTTAACACCTCCTTGTGTAAACAGCCGCCTTTTGTCTCATATTACTGAGTCATCATAGCGTTGATCTGATACGCCATCTGGTAATCATACGCAGCAACCGCCTGTCTCATGGCTGCCTCCTGCGAAGGCTCGATCCTGAGTCCCGTATCGGATGCGCGCTTCTCAAGTTCACTGCTCATATCGGCATTGGTAATAGCTCCTTCTAATACCATCTGCCGAAGCTGGAACTCGCTGTAACGTGTCAGATTATTGGTATTAACGTTGGATGAAGCAGCACTTGTTGCGTCATAATCTTCATCCGCTATCTGTGCAGGTTCTGCGGGTCTTGACTCAACCGCCTTTACTTCGCCTGCGGGTTCGGCAACAACATCTTCGGCTTCTTCAGTAACCGTAGTATCACGCTCATTGGACTGCTGGTTGGCATAGATGCTCGTAACCGTGTCGTCCGTGTTATCAAGATACGTGTTCGTATAGGCTCCTGTCCTGGCCTCGTTGAGATCGCCCCGAAGGTTTGTGGTAACAGCAGTCTGTTTAAGGGTATCCATGAAGCTGCGCATATTCTCGCCAAGCTTTTCCAAGGACTGTACGGCTGCCCTGCCCTGGCTGGAAATGCTGATGTTGTATGCCGGTGTGTTTTCAGCAACATACGCCTTCTGTGCTTCATGGATTACGGACGTGGTATCCTGCTCAACATTTTTAAGCTTCTCAATCCGGTTGACTGAGGAAGCAGAGTTAGCGGTCAGATTGTTGTCGGATTTAAAAATACCCGAATCATTGATGTATACAACCATCTTTCTGCCTCCTTTCACAGGACTGTATCCATGTGTTTCCCCGAAACGGTATACCCGCTGTCCTGAATGTATAACGGATATATCTACTCCACCTATTACTACAGTATCTATTGTAGAGCAAGTTTGTGTCAAAAATATGTCAGTTTATGTTTTTTCTGAATTTTTCTTGATTTTTTATATTTTTCAAAGTATAAAGATGATGTCAGGGATAATAAAGTATTAATCTCATCCGCTTAAATACCGATA
This sequence comes from Lachnospiraceae bacterium, assembly GCA_024698555.1. Taxonomy (GTDB): domain Bacteria; phylum Bacillota; class Clostridia; order Lachnospirales; family Lachnospiraceae; genus RUG11977. Next base: position 2,293 of record JAILRI010000101.1, on the reverse strand, counting down.
TATACTCTGAAGAATAATCTGAAGAATGCCGGAAAGGAGGTGCCGTGTTATGGAAGATACCAAGCAGTTTACGCCCGTGCTTCCTTTTAACGACAGCTTCAAGGACGCATTCCTGATCTATGACAATGTAACATACCGCCGTGATCTGGCTCTCACGGAGTGCGGCACGATGCTCCATAACAAAAACATGATCAAATATTACACCGCTGCCAATGCCGAACCCGTCAAGATCGGCGGAGACTGAAAGCACCTGCCCTCTCTTGCTTTTCTTTTGTCATTTTCACACATTCAATGTGTAATTGCATTTGACGTTATATCTCATCACATACCTGTAAAATATAAAACTTAAGATAATATGTGTCCCCCGCGTCCCACAATATGGGATGGTCGGGGCTCTGCGTCCTGTATTCGATCTGTCTGATGCGCTTATGGGCATCTTTCGCGGCCGATCTGATCACCTCGTAAAAGGCATCCGGCTCCATAAACCGCGAGCAGGAACAGGTACACAGATAACCGTTGTTCCTGACCAGCTTCATGCCTCTTAAGTTGATCTCCTTATATCCCTTCGCGGCATTTTTTACTGAAGCTCTTGACTTTGTAAAGGCGGGAGGATCCAGTATGACCACGTCAAAGCTCCTGCCGCGTCCGATCAGGTCTGGGAGCAGTTCGAAAACATCGGTACAGATAAACTCAACCTTATCTTCATACCCGTTCAACGCCGCGTTTTTACGCGCCTGTTCTATCGCCGTTGCGGAAATATCCGCAGCCAGTACTTCTTTCGCTCCGCCCTTTACCGCATTAAGAGCAAAGGATCCCGTATGGGTAAAACAGTCCAGGACAGACGCGCCGGCACACAACTTCTGCACGGCAAGCCTGTTATATTTCTGGTCAAGGAAAAAGCCGGTCTTCTGCCCGTCCTTAATATCCACTATATAGTTTACGCCGTTTTCTGTGATCTTTATGTCTGTATCAAATTCCGGTCCGATAAAGCCGTTTACCGCTTCCATTCCCTCAAGTGAGCACAGTTTCGCGTCACTTCTTGCATATATCCCGCGGATATTGATCCCGTCAGCGCCCAGCACTGCTTTGAGCTCATCAAGTATACGCATTTTGAGACGGTCTATTCCCAGGGCGTTGGACTCCACCACCAGATGATCGCCGAATTTATCCACAACGATCCCGGGCAGAAAGTCGGCTTCCGAAAATATGAGCCGGCAGTTGGCTGTATCCACGGTCGTTTTCCGGTATTCCCACGCGTTTTTCACACGGAGCTTTATCAGGGCTCCGATATCATCCACACGGTTTCTGCGTGCAAGCAGGCGCACCGTGATCTTTGATCTTCGGTTGATAAACCCGGTTCCCAGGTAAAACCCGTCAAAATCATGTATTTCTACGATATCCCCGTCGATGATCCCTTCGGGAAAATCGGCTATCTCGTTATCAAAAACATTAAGCCCGCCGGATTTTATCAGACGTCCTTCACCCTTTTTCAGGGTAATATGGCTGTATTTATTCTCCATCGGCATCACTCCTTATTTTTACATTCATCTTCATTTTTATCTTTACCCTGACCGATAAAGATCATGAACTTGCTGAAAAAGTAGTTGAGCACTGTCACTATGACCATTAGAACGATCTTTATCACCCAGTAGTTAAATCCCATTTTTGTTATAAAGATAAAAACTCCGAGTGCCTCTATCACATAGGTAAAAAGCCTGGCAGCAAAAAACTTGCCCACCTTTGCGGCTTCCTTCGGGATACTTTCATATTTTGACCTGAATACCCAGCTGCTGTTGATCACATACGCGAATACGACCGCGATCACCCACGCGACTATAGTGACCAGGTTCTCATTCCAGCCCAGGATATCATAAAACAGATAGCTTGCCGCCAGATTGACCAAAGTCGTCAGTACCCCTGCGATCAGATATGTGATGATCTCTCTCGTTAAAAGCTTCTCTTTTATCTTCATCAGCAATTGCTTCATACCGTATCAATACCTCCATGAGTTGTAACTATTCAGACCCCCCACCTCGCATCGAGAACCGGCAAGCCGGTTCCTGTCGCAAGTCGCAAAAAAATGACTTTCAAAATAGTTACCATAAGGTTAGATTATATCACAAGTCGCAAAAAAATAACAATATGCTTGCATATTTGTAAGATCAATATTATAATTTAAATACCAGTTGAAGGTTGAAGGAGGTAACTTTATGAGCGTACTTGTTAGGAATCTGATGGAAGATATGGTCGAAAGGAAATTTGATCAGCTTGCCCCGAAGCTTAACTGCTGCAC
>JAILRI010000086.1 GCA_024698555.1 Lachnospiraceae bacterium | reverse complement strand
TGATCGCAACGACTCTTACCTCGAATTCACGATGGGAATCCTTGTATTTTAACAATACCTTGAAGGTCTCATCAGGGTATTTACGCGCGATCTTGAAGGTTTGGCAGAGAGAGTCGTTTACCGACCAGTCATGGATCTGTGGAATGAAGGAATCCAAATATGACAATAGTACGTGGATATCGTCTTTTGCGTAGCCGATGACGAAGGCCTGCAATGATTCCAGTTCGTAGGTGTCCATGGGGTTGGTGTCGAGAAATCCCCTGTAATCCTCTTTTGCGATCTTTTGAGCGAGTTTACGCATAACGGGGATACGCACACCGATGCAGGGTTTGGCCGTGGGATTCAGCTTTTTAAAGAATTCGGCGTTTTTCGGGTCTGCGTTGGCGGCCAGTTCGGCTCTGATTTCTTCGATGGTCATATATTATAACTCCTTACAGTTTTCGATTCGACAGGAACCGGCTATTCCGGTTCTCGATTCGACAGGAACCGCTATGCCGGTTCTCGATTCGCAGCCGGTTTCCAATCACATCAGGAAACGCGGGGAAGCTCCTGATGTTTCGCAAACGATGTATTAAACTACCAGCTGTCCGAACACTTCGCCGAGTCCCATATGCAGCACCAGATCTGCCTCGTTGTCATAGGCGGTGGTGGATTTGTTGATCAGTACCAGGCGCTTGCCGCGGTAGTAGTTGACCAGGCCTGCGGCGGGATAGACTACGAGAGAGGTTCCGCCGACGATGAGCATATCGGCCTGCTGGATGTAGTCCACAGAGCGGTTCCAGGTGTAGTCATCCAAACCCTCCTCGTAGAGTACTACGTCGGGCTTTATGATGCCTCCGCAATCGGGGCAGAGGGGGAGATAGCGGGAAGAGGACACAGCACTGTCAGACTTGTTTGCAGCTTTGTTTCCGATTGTATCGGAAGAACTGTCTGTGTCCGCGGTTTCGAGCGAGGCATCGATCAGAGCCCTCACTTCATCGCCGGTAAAGAACTTTCGGCATTTGGTGCAGTGATTCTTTGCGACAGTTCCGTGGATCTCGTATACCTCTTTGCTTCCGGCTTTCTGGTGAAGTCCATCGATATTCTGGGTGATTACAGCCTTGAGCTTGCCGGCCTGCTCGAGTTCGGCCAGCTTCTTGTGCGTGATATTGGGTTCCACGCCGTCTATCAGGATCTTATCCCGGTAGAAACGGTAGAATTCCGAGGGCCTTTTTACAAAAAAGGTGTGGCTGAGTATTGTTTCGGGCGGATAATCGTATTTCTGGTTATACAGTCCGTCCACGCTCCTGAAATCGGGGATGCCGCTCTCCGTCGAAACTCCGGCACCGCCGAAGAATACTATGGAGTGGCTGTCGGCTACCATTTGATTGAATTTCTGTAATAAAGCTTGTTTATCGTCCATACTAATCCTCCTATCGTAAAAACCGAACATTAGCACGATCCGGTTTATTCTCCCGCAACGGGTATGTTATCAAAGCAGACTGCGAGAGGTCCTTCGTAGCCGCCCTCGATCTGGGTCTCCTTGGAGAGTATCAGGGAGGACTGGGCGTCAATGATGCTTCCGTTGATGGAGCCGCCTGTCACGGGTGTAACTTTTTCGCCGTCACAGAGGAATGCAAGCCTGATCTCGCCGCCGAAATGGCCGGTAAAATTGTCCATCTGGAAATCCGAGAAATTGACGACCTGAAGGTAAGGCTGCTTTTTCATATCTTCTATGCTTGTAGAACCGGGCTCTACTTTGATACTACGGTAGTCGCCGGTAGGCTCGGCGCCGATGTATCTGGAAAAACGCACACCGCCGTGGTAGGTCTTAAGTACACCCTTGTCAAGAAGCTGCCTCTCGATCATGCGCGTGCCTTCGTCGCTGTACGGCTCATCGGGCATCAGCCTGATGCTTACTGTATCGCCGGTGATCTCGCGGCTCTTGCCGTCAGCGGTCTTGGCCTGAACATTTTCATCGAGCTTAAAGCTCGAATATCCGGCGAAAATATACGGAGCCATGGATCTTGCGGTATAGTAGGAGAATAATTCCTTAACATAACTGTCACAGATGATCACGCGGTAGTTGCCGGCAGCAGGCGCTTTGGATGCCTGAGCGCGGGCGAGCGTGTAATCGAGAGTTCTGCGGACTTTTGTTTTCAGAGCCTGTGTTTCGAGATTGTAATAGCGGAAGCTCTGATAGGTTTCAACATCCTGAGGTTCCTTGCACTGGGCTACGAATTCGCCGGTAACATAGTATTTGCGGTAGCCGCAGTCTATGCCTGTAGAAGACCAGATATGCACGGTTATCTCATTTACAAACAGTTCGGCGGAGTTTAAGAACGCCTGACCGCCGTTGTCTTCCGCGAAGAGGGCATCAGCCATTATTTTCGCGCTTTCTTCAAGGGTTTTGCCCTGCAGGTCGGATTTCATTTCGACAAAATCGTTGGAATCCTTCTCCTGAAGCCCGTATGTGGGGTTGCAGACAAATGAGGCCGCGAGATACGCTCCCGAAAGGGCAGTATCGATCTCGGCATCCGTCTGGCTGTCGTAGATGTGTACCATGGAGCTGCCCTTCATGGCTGTTCCGTCCTTATCGAAGGAACGGTAAACGGTTACCGCGTAATCCGTGTAATCCTTGATCCTGCGGGTGTCGAGGGTCTTTTTTATGAAGAACAGCTCCGCGCTGCGGGTGCGTTCCTCATTGATGATATATTCGTCAATATGCAGCCGGGAAAGGGCCGCAAGAATCTTGTCTTTCATAATATTCCTTTCTTCATCCCAGTCTTATCTTTGCTTTGATATAGGGGCCGCCGTCCGAAACCTTGACCCATTCCTTGTAGCCTTTGCCGCAGTAGCCTGAGCCGCTGGCTTCCATGGAATCGGAGATCATGCTGATGGATTTTAGAAGGTCGGGAACGTAGCCGGTCATAACTATGGGAGAATAGATCTTGCCGGTCAGCTTGCCGTCCTTGATCTCGCGTGCCATTTTCACCATAAGCTGGATGCCCCAGTTCTTGGGGTCTTCCATGCCTGAATTGGCCTCACAGAGCAAGAAGCCGTCCTTTACCGAGGCTATCATTTCTTCAACTGTAGAATGGCCTGCTTCAAAAATGGTGTTGGTCATGCGGGTATACGCCTTGCGCTGCGTATTCTGTCTGCGGCCGTTGCCTGTGGGCTCCTTGGAAAGATGCATGGCTGCCTGCGAATCGCAGATGCCGGTCTTTAGGATGCCCTTGTCAATAATGACAGTATCGTGCGCAAGCACACCCTCATCATCAAAGAAATACGAAGCG
>JAILRI010000076.1 GCA_024698555.1 Lachnospiraceae bacterium | reverse complement strand
CCGCAAAAACAAAAAGCAGCTGTATTACCGAAGTTAAACGCGAAAATGACTGCCTCTTTCTCTATAGTGAGGCGGGGATGCTTCGTATAATGCCTAAAGGAATAGACATAGTGCGTATCACGTTTACCTGCAGGGATTCTTTTTCGCTCAGAGAGAAACCGGGAGTAACAGACCTTTCGGTATTTTCGGAATGGAATTACGAAGTAAGCGATGAGATGGTCGTATACTACACGGAATTGCTGCGTATCGTGTTTGACAGACATACATCTGCCGCAAGGTTCTACCTTCCCTCGGGGCGGCTGCTGCTGGCAGAGGACCCCCTGACACCCCGGAGCTTGGAAGAATTCGAAGCGTTCAGGCTTGCTGAAGGCGGACACATCGAAAAAGAAAAGGTAAAGACCGCAGACGGTGAGAAAGAGCTGATCAAATCGGCGGTGAAGGTTTCAGACGGGACGTATTTTCATACCCGCCAGTATTACTGCTGGCAGGAAGATGAGTATCTGTACGGTTTCGGACAGCATGAGGAAAATATGTTCAGTTTACGGGGAAGAACTCTCTATCTGCATCAGGCTAACAGAAAGATCACGATCCCCTTACTGATCTCTTCACTTGGCTACGGAATATTGTTTGACTGTTACAGTCCCATGATCTTTTCCGATAACGAATATGGTTCGTATGTATACTGCGAGGCCGTTGATGAAATAGATTATTACTTTCTGGGCGGTATCGGTCAGGAGAATATAAAACCGGAAGATATCGCCGGGATACGAGTTGGCAGTATGGATGCTGTCATAGCCGCGTACCGCAGGCTGACGGGAAAGGCTTCCATGCTTCCCAGATGGGCCTTCGGCTATGTTCAGTCTCAGGAAAGATATGAAAACGCTCAGGAACTTACAGATACTGTTATGGAGTTCCGCAGACGCCATATAGGGCTGGACTGCATAGTTCAGGACTGGCTGTCGTGGCCAGATGGTGAGTGGGGACAGAAAAGCTTTGATAACAACAGATATGCCGCTCCGGAAGAATGGCTGGAACGCCTGCATGATGAGCACGCGCATTTTATGATATCCATCTGGCCGAATATGGCTGAGGGCTGCGCTGATCATAAGGAATTCAAAGAAGAAGAGAAAAAGCTGAGTTCAGGCAGTACTCAAAAAGCTGATCTGCTGCTTCCGGGCAGCAATGTCTACAATGCATTGGATCCGAAAGCAAGAGAGCTTTACTGGAAACAGGTGAATGATGGGCTTTTCAGATATGGTACCGATGCCTGGTGGTGCGATTCCTCCGAGCCATATACCCCCGAGTGGATGCACAGGGATAAGCCTGAACCGGGACGTATGTATGAGGAGTATTGCGCGCAGGTGGGAGAGCATTTACCTGTGTGGGCGACCAATGCTTTCGCTCTTTATCACGCTCAAAGTCTTTATGAAGGCCAGCGTGGTACGGACAGAAATCAAAAACGCGTGATAAACCTTACCCGCAGCAGCTACACCGGTCAGCAGCGTTATGGAACGGTACTCTGGTCGGGGGATACGGCGGCAAGCTGGAAAACATTAAAAGCCCAGATCGTCATGGGACTGAATTTCAGCGCGAGCGGTCTGCCGTATTGGACCAATGATATCGGAGCATTTTTTGTAAAATGCGGTGATAACTGGTACTGGAAGGGTGATTATCCCGAAACCCTTTCAGATCCTGCATACTGTGAACTTTACGTCAGATGGTTTGAATGGGCCTGCTTTTTACCGATGCTGAGGGCTCATGGAACGGATCTGAGACGAGAGCCCTGGAACTTTATGTGTGAGGACGGTATTTTTTTTGAAGCCATCAAAAAAAGCATAGCTCTAAGATACAGACTGCTTCCCCACATATACTCGCTGGCGGGGCTTGCGTGGCTTAAGGATAAGTCTGTCATCAGAATGCTGGCATTTGACCGGCCTGACGATATTACCGCAAAAGCCTGTAAATATCAGTATATGTTCGGCGATTCCATTATGATCTGTCCCGTTACAGAACCTATGTATTATCTCAACGGCCCGGGTTCGGAAGAACATGCGTCTGATGATACTTATAAGACATGTGATCGAAAGGGAAATATTGAAATATACGAAAGTGTACCGGATAACGATAAAAATATAATCAGGAATAAATATTTTGGAACTCGCGTTTATCATGCCAAAACCAGACCTGATACCCTTCAGATATATCTGCCGCAGGGCAGATGGTGTGACTATTATACCGGAAGGTATTATGACGGAGGTCGTGTTATCGAAACAGAAGCACCTCTGGATCATATTCCGGTATTTGTAAAAGCAGGCAGTATCATTCCTGTTACCGATGACGCGGAATGGGCTTATGAAGGATATATAACCGATACACCGGAAAGACTCAGGTTCAGAGTGTATCCGGGCGTGGACGGTGAATATCTCTTGTATGACGATGCAGGTGACGGGTACGGATATGAGCAGGGAGAATACAGACTTTTACGTATCAGGTGGAATGACAGGGAAGAGAAACTGACATACGGGATTTTACATGGAGATCTTCCCTTTGAGCTTTCGAACGATACGTTCGGATATGAGATCGTAAGGTAACAGGAACAGGGATAATAATACTGATTAAGGAGATAGAACAATGCAGGAAGTTTACTGGCATCTGCCCGGAATATGCTCATTTTTTCCTCTGCATCAGACACTTTTGAGACTGATGAAGGAAGAACCCTATCGTTTCCGTGAGGGCTACCGCATAGGGAGCGTATACGGAACTTTTCCCGGAGCGGTATGGAACGGCGGCAGAGCGGTGCTGGGTTCCGCGTCGAAAAAAACGATAACCTCCATCATAAGCGCGTACAACTCATTCGGTGTACCGGTCCGTTTTACATGGACCAATCCGCTGATTGAAGAAAAGCATGTTTATGATACCTACTGCAATCAGATCATGGAGTGGGGAAGCCTTAACGGACGTACGGAAAAAAGAGGCCCTGCCGGGAATGTGAAGAATCAGGCGCTGGTCAATTCACCTGTTCTGGAAAAATACCTGAGGGAGCATTATCCCGATTACGAGCTGCTTTCATCAACCACCAAGAGAATAACGGGGCTGGAAGGGATAAAGCAGGAGCTTGCGGGCGATTATGTCCTGGTAGTGCTCGATTATGACCTGAACAAGGATGAAGAGGTACTTAAGGCACTGGAACCGGATGCGGGGCGCATAGAACTGCTCGTGGACGAGATATGCTGTCCGCACTGCCCGAAACGTAAGGAGCATTACGCGGATGAAGGGCTTAAGCAGATGACCTTTGACGCGGAGAGCGTTTTTAAATGCTACGACAGCAAAAGAACGCCATCATTTGCCGTATCGCAGTCCAGACCTGCATTTATCGGCAATGAAGACCTGCCCCGTTACATTGAACGCGGATATATCAATTTTAAACTGGTGGGACGGGGACTTCCGCCGCAGATGCTCATAGATTCTATCTGTTACTATCTTCCGAAGGAGGATGAGCGTGGTTATGTGAGAAAAAAACTGGAGGACGCGTCACGTCCTCCGGTAAGGCGCTGAAAATATACAACAGCGAGATAAAAGTCACAGCACATACGGAGTAACCTGGTATACATAGTAATTCAGCCAGTTTGAGTACATGATATTGCAGTGTGAACGCCAGGTAAGCTCCGGACGCATCGAAGGATCGTTGTTCGGATAGTAGTTTCTGGGCATATCGATGGGGAGTCCTTTGTTTAAGTCACGGCGGTATTCCTCGTCGAGCGTCATTCGGTCGTATTCAAGATGACCGAAAACAAATATCTGCCGGCCTTCTTTAGCCATGACCATACAGATGCCGGCTTCGCTGGAGTCCGCAAGAACAGTCAGTTCATCATTGTTATGGATAAGCTCCGGACTGACAGTGGTATGCCTGCTGTGGGGCACCATGAACACATCATCAAAACCGCGCACTAAAGGCTCCCTGCGTTTGTAAACATGATGCTCGAATACGCCGAACATCTTTTTGGCGAGTGGTTCCTTATTGATGCCGTAATGGTAGTAAATGCCGGCCTGAGCACCCCAGCAGATATGCAGGGTTGAGGTCACGTTAGTCTTCGACCATTCCATGACGCGGCACAGCTCGTCCCAATATGCCACTTCTTCAAAATCCATCAGTTCCACAGGCGCTCCGGTTATGATCAGACCGTCGAAGCGTCTCGTTTTTATATCGTTGAAGGTTAGGTAAAACTGATCCAGATGGCTTTTGGCCGTATTTTTACCAACATAGCTTGAGGTCGTCAGAAAAGTGATATTGACCTGCAGGGGAGTGTTGGAAAGGGAACGCAGCATCTGAACCTCAGTAGCCTCTTTTAAGGGCATAAGGTTAAGAATAGCTATTTCCAGCGGACGGATATCCTGCGACATGGCGCGGTTCTCATCCATTGTGAAAATATTTTCATCTTCAATAACCTTTCTTGCCGGCAGGCTGTTCTGTACTCTGATAGGCATAGCAAAAGCTCCCTTCTGTAAACACATGCTTTTTCAAGCATAGCATATTATTTTTATATTTTCAAATATTTTGTAGGATAATCAATTATTGCAAGTTTTCTTTTGATATTATATACTTATAAGAGCAACTGTTCGGCTCCGCATTTTCTGTTTATGTACCGGGGCGGGCTTAAAGCAGGATAACGGATCACTTAAGGGTTCTGTTATCAGGTATTACAGGGATATCTGACATGAAGATAAAAAAGGATATATTTGAAAATAATACCCCTGACGAAAGGGGGATCAGGATCAATAAATATCTGGCTGATGCCGGAGTCTGTTCCCGAAGGGAAGCGGACAGGGCGGTTGAAAAGGGCCAGGTAAAGATCGATGGGGAGACTGCGGTTGCCGGGAGCCGTGTACTTGAAGGCAGCCGGGTGACTTATCAGGGCCGGGAGCTGTCAAGGGTAGATGAACTGGTGCTTATCGCATTTAACAAGCCCGTAGGTATCGTCTGTACTACAGACAGGCGTGAACCCGACAATATCATAGATTTTATATCACATGAAAAAAGGATCTTTCCGATCGGGAGGCTTGATAAGGAATCCGAAGGGCTGATATTGCTGACAAACGACGGCGATATAGTCAATAAGATACTGCGTGCGAGCAATCATCATGAGAAAGAATACATCGTGAAGGTCAACAAAGAACTTACTCCGGAATTCCTCGAAAAGATGTCCAAAGGAGTTGAAATTCTTGACACGGTCACTCTTCCCGCAAAAGTGGAACAGATAGACAAAAATACGTTCAGCATCGTGCTCACACAGGGGCTGAACCGCCAGATTCGCAGGATGTGCGAGGCACTTGATTACAGGGTCAGGGCGTTGAAGCGCGTACGTATCATGAATATTCAGCTGGGCAGGCTTAAAAGCGGAACATATCGAAATGTTACCCCGGCTGAGCTTGAAGAACTGAGCAGGAGGATCACAGAATAAACTATGTATTATTCAAGCTTTGGATTATTGGCTCTCGTACTTCACATCATCATCAACAAGGATATCCTTCAGGGAGACAAGAATATCGTAAAAACAGAGGCAAATAAACGTTATAAGCATTTTCTTGCCGCGGTTATGGTTTATTACGTCTAGGATATTCTATGGGGATTCTTGTTCGATCTGAAAAATGTCCCTTTAGTCTACGGCGATACGGTGGTATATTTCGCGTCCATGGTATTGTCTGTACTGCTATGGACCAGATATGTAGTCGCGTATCTTGACAAACGCGGAGAAATATCGGGAACGCTGCTCACATATGCCGGATGGACGATTTTTACGTTTGAAATAGTACATCTGATCATCAACTTCTTTAATCCCGTTCTTTTCAAATTTGAAGCTGACGGAGAATATGTACCGGGCTCAGGCAGGTATATCACTCTCGCCATACAGATAGTTTTTTACCTGATAGTCGCGGTTATACATTTGTAATCGCGTACCGCTCCTACGGTATCGAGAGACGTCACAATCTGGCTGTAGGAATGTCGGGACTGGTCATGTCGATATTTATCATACTCCAGACACTGTTTCCGCTGCTTCCCTTTTATGCCATCGGCTGTCTGATCGGTATAGCTCTCGTTCACACCTATGTGGATGAGGATATGAAAATGGAATATTACCGGGAACTCTGGGAAGTTAAGGAAAAGGCTGAGCACGATCGTCAGGAATCCGAGAAAGTCCGGATGGAAAGTGAAGTATACAACAATATCGCCGAAAGTCTGGCTGAGGATTACGAAGCCATATACTATGTTGATATTTCCTCCGGGCAATACAGGGAGTTTTCTGCCAGCGAGAGGTATCAGTCCATGAATGTGCCGACGCATATGAATAACTTCTATCTGGAAACCTGTGTAAATGTGGCCAAATACGTGCATCCAGATGACAGGGAATTCGCGGAAAGCATGTACCATAAGGAAACCATGCTGGAAAATCTTGAGGGAAGATCGTCATATTTATATAAGTACAGGGTGATGGTAAACGGCGAGGCACGTATGTTCAGATTTACCGTGCTCAGAGCGAAAGATGGAAAGCATCTGCTCGTGTGCGAGAAAGACGTTCAGGATGAGATAACTTCCGAATCCAGACAATCGGATAAACATAAAAAGCATGTCACTTTCGGGCAGATCGCGGAAAGCCTCGCTTCCAACTACGACGTGATCTACTATGTGGATATGCTCGACGGCAATTATGTGGGCTATACTTCGAACAATATATACGGAGAGCTCCGTGTCAACAGGGAGGGCGATGATTTTTACTCCGAATCCAGAAAAAACCTGAAGCTGATACTGCATCCGTCCGACAGGGAACGGATATTAAGCATTATAGACAAGGATTATCTGCTTTCATCACTGGTGGTAAAAAAACAGCTGAATGTTGATTACCGTATGGTGGTGGATGGGGTTTCGAAGTATACAAGGATGTCGATAAGAAAGTCAACCGACGGGAGTCATTTTATAATAGGCGTTGAAAATATCGATGAGGAAGTGAAAAAGGAAAAGGAGCATATAAAGGCTCTGAACACCGAAAAGGAGCTCGCCAGACGCGATGAGCTCACGGGAACCAAAAATAAGACCGCTTACAATGAGCAGGAGGAATCCGTTCAGAAAAATATTGACAACGGTGTTGATTACCTTCCTTTTGCCATTGCAGTATGTGACATAAACGATCTGAAGAAAATGAACGATACATACGGGCATCAGGCAGGTGATGAGTACATCAAAGCATCCGCCAAACTGATGTGTGATGTTTTTGCGCATAGTCCGGTATTCCGTATAGGCGGCGATGAGTTTGTCATATTTATGAGCGGTCATGACTATAACAACCGCGAAGAACTGCTGTCAAAACTCCGCGTCCAGGTTATCGAAAACCGGGATAAGGGCGAAGGACCGGTTCTCGCCTCGGGACTGTCTGAATTCAGAAAAGGCTCAGACACCAGTATTTCTGAGGTTTTTGAACGTGCTGACAATGAAATGTATAAAAATAAGAAAGCGCTGAAGGAAGGCAGAGAAACAAGATAGTTTTTCAGGAGTAAGAATGGACAATGAAAATAAGCTGCAGCGACTGCATGAGCTGACATCGCTGCTGAGTGAGGCTGCCCGTGTTTATGAGCAGGAAGATCGCGAGATCATGAGCAATTTCGAATATGACAGGCTCTATGACGAACTGCTGCAGCTTGAAAATGAGACAGGAGTAGTCCTTGCGGGGAGTCCCACCCATAAAGTCGGATTTGAGGTTGCTTCAGAACTGCCTAAGGAGAGACATGCTTCACCCATGCTTTCCCTCAATAAGACCAAATCAAGGGAAGAGCTGGCAGACTGGCTGGGGGATCATAAGGGAGTACTGTCCTGGAAGATGGACGGGCTGACGATTGTGCTCACATATGAGCACGGTGAGCTTATCAAGGCAGTGACCCGCGGAAACGGAGAGGTGGGTGAGATAGTTACCGCCAACGCAAGAACTTTTAAGAACCTTCCTGCGAGAATATCATATCAGGGACGGCTTGTGCTGCGCGGCGAAGCCGTGATCCGTTACTCCGATTTTGAAAAGATCAATGCCTGTCTGCCCGAGACGGAGAGTAAATATAAGAATCCCAGAAATCTGTGCAGCGGCTCCGTGAGGCAGCTCGACTCAGCAGTTACTGCCGCCAGAAATGTCAGACTGTACGCGTTTGCGCTGATATCCATGGAGGACACTCCCGGGAAGAGCTTATCTGCCGGGGATCTTCCGGATGATGCCCAGCTTTCTTTGTTTGACCATTTGCTCAAAAGTCAGGAAGAAAACGCTGCAAAGATGTCGGATTCCGTAAATATTTCAGATGATGGGTCTTCAGGTATGGTTCAGGGAGGATTCGGCACCCGTCATGAACAGCTTGATTTTCTCGCGTCTCAGGGCTTTGAAGTGGTGGAGCGGGTACTGGTTGACGGGAATAGTGCTGCAGGCGCTGTTGAGAGCTTTTCCTCAAAGATCGCAGCCAATGATTTTCCTTCAGATGGACTGGTACTGGTATACGATGATATTGCCTACGGCAATTCCCTCGGGCGTACTGCCAAGTTTCCGCGGGATGCCATAGCTTTCAAGTGGGCGGATGAGCAGGCGGAAACGACTTTGAGGGAAGTGGAGTGGAGCGCTTCGCGGACAGGACTCATCAATCCGGTAGCCATATTCGATCCGGTGGAACTCGAAGGCACTACCGTGAGCCGCGCAAGCCTGCACAATATAAGCATCATGGAAGAACTGAAGCTGGGGATAGGAGACCGGATCACAGTATATAAGGCCAATATGATCATACCCCAGATAGCGGATAATCTGACTAAGTCGGGAAGCTTCCGGATATATGAGCCCCCGGAAGATTCCAAGACCGGATTATACTCCGAACCGGTGGCGGGAATTCTGATCGAAAACTCGGTCTGCAGGTACATAAACCCCGTGGTCGCAGGGAAATGCCCTGTTTGTGGCGCTTCTGCCATGGTGAGAAATGAAAATGATGTCAGGACCCTGATATGTCCGAATCCTGACTGCGCGGCCAAGAAGATCAAGCTGTTCACGCTCGCCGTTTCCAGAGATGCTCTTAATGTCGATGGTTTGAGTGAATCTACCGTTGAAAAGTTCGTGGATGCCGGATTGATATGTGATACGGCGGATATTTTCAGATTGAAGGAACACCGCGAAACTATCGAGGGCATGGAGGGCTTCGGTAAGAAATCCTGTGATAACCTGCTCGACGCGATAGAAAAAGCCCGCAGCACCACTTTGGACAGGGTGATATATGCTCTGGGCATCCCCAATATCGGGCTTGCGAATGCAAGGCTTATAGCAAAATACGCGGAATATGACCCTGAAAGGATCCCGATGCTTACGGCAGACGAACTCTCGGGAATAGACCAGATAGGACCGGTGCTGGCAGGAGCTTTCACGGCGTTTTTCGCGGATACCGGTGCCGGATACGTGAAACCCGCTTCAGGGGATAGGGATAGTGACAGTACGACATATGCAAAAAAGAACGGAAGACGGCAGTACGAGGATCTTATTGCGTGCCTTGATCTGACTGTGCCTCAAATGAATGCTGAAAACGGGGCGTTTGCAGGCAAGACCTTTGTCATCACCGGCTCCGTAGAGCACTTTGCGAACCGAAACGAGGTCAAAGCCTATATAGAATCGAAAGGCGGAAAGGTGACCGGATCGGTTACAAAGAATACGGACTATCTGATCAATAACGACGTTAATTCCACCAGTACAAAGAATAAGACCGCCCGCGAGCTGGGAGTGGCTGTCATCAGTGAAGATGAACTGCTCGCCATGGGGTGAAAACGGCGGTTTTCTGACACCTGAGGATGATCGTTACAGCTTGACAAATATATATGTTCAGGAGTAAAATAAATTATACCATTCCGTGCACCTGTACGCAGGCTCAGCAGGCTGTCAGGGAACTGCGCCGGATATTGCCATACAGGGAAGCGGGAGATCATTATTTCAAGGAGGTTAGTGTGTATGAAGGGTTTAAAAAAGTTGTTTGCAATCATGCTGGCATTTGCGATGGTGGCAGGTATCATGGGTGTGACTCCGGCTGAGGCCAAGGCAAAACAGCAGCTGGGTGTACCTTTTCAGTTAAATGGCAGTTGCTGGCTGGATGAGCTGATCTATGGCGGCTATACGGAAGAAGGCTTTGTGCCTGAGACTGATGCCGAATACAGCATGTCCTATGAGATGTACGTTCCGCTCCGCGCGTTTAATGAGTGGAATATAGGCAGTACTTTTGAAAACGGCGGCTGGACCGATGCGGATAATCCCTGCGGCAAGCTCTCTATACGGCCTTTTATCTGCTGGTATTCGGATGTTGCTCATGCGGAATACCGGATGAATGATTTCAACAACTGGGATGTAAACCATTACTTTAAGGATGGCGATGAGTTTATCATCGACGGACTCTGGACCGAAGAAACCGGATCTCTGTTTGTAGAGGATGTCGAGGGACCGGGCGTTATGACGGCCAAGATCGTTGACGATATGGTTAAGGTCACCGTAAAGGATCTGAAGGCGTTAGGCTGCGAGATCACTTATGCTTCCGATGAAACCGGATGGGAACCTACTCCCTTTGAGGGAAGCTTCGACGGAAGCGAGGATATGATGTTTGGTCTCTTTTTCGGTGAGTGGATCGGCGGAGACCAGGTCGAGACACTGTATGTTACCAGCGCATCCGTTAAGATGAACGGCAAGACCATCTGGAAGGCCAGTGTAAATACAGAATGGAATGCCGGAAACGTAACCTATGATCTTGGCAAGACGGATGAAGAAGGCTCTGAATTATTCGATTGCTGCGAAGTTAAGGCTGTTCCCTTCAATACTTCAGCAGTAAAGCTTTCCAAGAGCAAGGTTGAGGTTAAGGCGAAGAAGTCAGCATCTGTTAAGGTTACGACCATGAACATTGCCGATGTTCCCGGTGAAGGTTTTGGCGAAGAAGACAGATTCCCTGTTACGGTTAAGGTTGCTGACAAGGTATCGGTGAAGAGCACCGACAAAAAGATCGCTACAGCGAAGCTTAAGAACGGCAAGATAAAGATCACGGGCAAGAAGAAGGGAACCGCGAAGATATTGGTCACCGTATCCGATGTGACAAAGGAGATCGCCGTAACCGTAAAGTGACAGGAACTTAAATTATCATGAAAGGGGGCATCATAAGATGTCAGAAAGATCAATGTCACTTTTAAGAAGGATTGCCGCGTTTGTTCTTGCGGCGGCGCTTGTTTTAGGCACTGCCGGAAAGCTCGATGCGTATGCTGCGGCTGCAGCGGTTACTAAGGATCCGGGCAGGTATAACTCGAACACCTATATTTATACCGTTACGGATTACAGCACCAGATTTACAGGCAAGGGATCCACCATCGATGTTCAGTGTTATTACCAGATGCTGCAGCTTCCCGGCAAGGACAAAGCTTCGAAGAAGATCAATAAAATCCTGAAGAATCTGGCAAAGGGATTCGATCCTGATTCGGTTCTGTCTATAGCCGAGATGGATGCTGAGAATCGTGAGCTTGGCGCTGATGAGGTCGAGATATACAGCGATTATTCGATTTCCTCCGTAACCTATAATGACGGCAGATACTTGAGCAACCTTATCTACAGGTACTGGTACGCGGGAGGCGTATCCAATATTTTCAACGACGGATATACCTTTGACTTAAAAACCGGCAAGAGGGCAAAGATCACCGATGTTACCGGATGGTCTCTTAAGGACATAAAGGACAGGATCATTGCCAATATTGAGGCTGATGGCGAGTTTTCCGAGGAAGACCCGTATAAGGAGGTAGTAAACGGCAAAAAAGCGGCTGATTTCAATTTCTACCTTCTGCCCGGCAGGCAGTGCGTGGTGACCTTCGCTCCTTACGAGTTAGGCTGGGGCGGATGGTACAGGGAGTATATCATCGAGTATTAAATCATGACACCTTTTTTGAGGGGCTGTCGCACTGGGAAAGTGCGGCGGCTCCTTTTCTTTGTATGTGCGGTAAGTGAGAGGGTAGTTCTGGGAGCTTCCTTCCAGGCTGAGGATTGAGCGAACGGTCGCAAGAATCAGCAATAAAATAAAAGAAATTGGTTAGAATATATCCCGGTATCGTTCTAATATCGTGGATGAGTTAATATGTGTTCTGTGCATAAAGAAGTTAAAGGAGGATGTGTGTATGGGACCGATAGCACCGAAGGATCCGGTTAAAAAACGGGATTTCTTCTATATCATGTCCGAGAAGCAGATATCGGCCGCGCCCGGGCCTGACGGCAAGGGAGTATGTTTTATTTACGAAGACGGCGGAAGGATGCTTTCCGCGGCAAAGATCATCGGCGGCATGACAGATGAAGCAGAGATAGATATGCTGAAGAACACGGCGGATTTTAAAAAGCTGGTGTTTGGTATCGGAGTTTCCGTTATGTGCGGCGAAACCGATACCTGCGATTTCTGCTTCCAGATGTACGGCAAGAGCGACCCTTATGGCAGCGGTACTACTATCAGGCAGACAGTGTCTACAGACGGAGTGGAATACCTGATACCGTTGAGCGAGGTTAAGTGGTCCGATGATGACAATGTGCCCGGTCAGATCCGTTTTGAGTTTCCAAAGAGCGGCATGCTCGCAACGGTCAATGTCAGATTTTACTTAAATGACGGTTATACGGCACCGAATCTTGAGGAAAAGGAAGCGGTAGACCTTAATTGCGACGAATACAGAAGGATGCTTGACGCGTCTGTGGTATCCGCAGGCAACCCCGACAGGCTGCGCAGGGCGGTAGAGAAGGCAAAGACAGGCGAGCCTGTAACCGTGGCGTTTATCGGCGGTTCCATCACGCAGGGAGCGGGCGCGACCCCGATCAACATGATGTGCTATGCCAGAAAGATGTTCGAGGCATTTACAAAGAAATATAACTGCGAGGCAAAAGCCGAATATATTAAGGCCGGCGTGGGAGGAACCCCTTCAGAGCTGGGAATGCTCAGATACAGGAGGGACGTCCTTCAAAATGATACCGCCGAACCCGATATCGTAGTCATCGAATTTGCGGTCAATGACGCCGGGGACGAGACTGAGGGCGAGTGCTATGAGGCTCTCATCCGCAAGGCGATGAACGGTCCGGGACACCCTGCGGTACTGCTCATATTCTCGGTGTTTGCGGATGACTATAACTTAGAGGAGCGCTGCATACCTATAGGAGAGCGTTATCATCTGCCCATGACCAGTGTGAAGAGATGCGTTACTCCGCAGTTCTATAAGACTCCGGACGAGGGCAGGATCATTTCCAAGGCAAGGTTCTTCTACGACTGCTATCATCCGACCAATCTCGGGCATCAGGTTATGGCCGACTGCCTGATGAAGCTGATAGAGGCGAGCCTTTCTGTAAAAAGCTCGAACAGCGGAACAGGTACTCAGGCTGACGCGGCGCCAGCCGGATCAGGTGAAGACAGTGAGGGCGAGGCTTTCAAAAGTGCTGATTTTGAGCATGTCGAGCTGCTTGACCGTACCTCCTGGAGAGCAAAGAGCTTTGATGACCTGAAAGAAGAGACTGCCCGGGGCGGCAGCAGTATAGCGGAACAGATAAAACAGCAGCTTTCCACCGACGGCAATGACAGAAGCGCTTCCACGGGAGAATTCCCGGTGAAAAGCATTGATTACGGCAGCTTTACCGGACAGGATAAGGTGCTGCAGGCCTGTGAGTACAATATGGATCCTCAGGTGACTCCCATTTTCACCGCGAACTGGATGCATGAGGCCGGAGGAAATGCTCCGTTTGAGATGGAACTTAAGTGCAGGAGACTGCTTATCATTACCAAGGATTCGGCGGACGTCATGGACGGTATCGCTGATATATACGTGGACGGCAAACTTGTAAAGAGCGTGAACCCGAGGGATATCGGCTGGGCTCACTGCAACCCGCAGATCATACTGCACGGGGACGAGCCGGGACTTCATAAGGTGAGCGTGAAGATGCACGAAGGCGACGAGGACAAGCATTTTACCATACTTGGATTTGGCGTGGTGGAGTGAGTTATATATGGAGGGTGGCATTTGGATGACAGAAAGTGTCCGGAATGCAATTCTGACGAGTTGATTGAAGGGTTGCTCAGCGCAAGCATGGGACTAACATTTATACCCGATGATGAAAAAGGATTTATAAAAAAGAGCTCGTTGGTGAGTGCGCTAGCGTGCAGGAAATGCGGCGCGGTGTTCGGGTTAAGGCTTAAGAATAAGCCGGACAAGCTGACGGATTGAAGCAGGATAAGGAGTAAGAATAAACTACAGGAAAGGGGAAACAGATGATCAAGAAGGAATATACCGAAGAATACAGGAAAAGAGCGAAAGAACTCATATCAAAAATGACTCTGGAGGAGAAGGTCTACCAGCTGCGCCATCCGGCGCCGGCTATCCCGAGACTGGGGCTTAAGGCATATAATTACTGGAATGAGGCGATACACGGCGTAGCCAGGAGCGGTGTTGCGACAGTCTTCCCCCAGGCTATAGGCATGGCGGCAAGCTTTGACGAGGAACTTATCGGGCGTGTGGCAGACCGTATTTCTACCGAAGGAAGGGCCAAATTCGCCGCACAGGACGAGTATGACGACCGCGACATATACAAGGGTCTGACCTTCTGGGCACCCAATATCAATATTTTCCGCGATCCCAGATGGGGACGCGGGCATGAGACCTACGGAGAAGATCCGTACCTCACCTCCAGGCTCGGCGTGAGCTTCGTAAAAGGGATTCAGGGAAAAGATGACAGGTATTTAAAGGCCGCGGCCTGCGCGAAGCATTTTGCCGTACATTCAGGACCCGAGGCGGTAAGGCATTCATTTGACGCCAAAGCGACCAAACAGGACATGAGGGAGACTTATCTTCCGGCATTTAAGGCACTGGTAGAGGAAGCCGGTGTTGAGACTGTTATGGGTGCGTATAACCGCACCAACGGGGAGCCCTGCTGCGGAAGCAAGACACTTCTTATCGACATACTTCGCAAGGAATGGGGCTTTGACGGTCATGTGACCTCCGACTGCTGGGCTATCAAGGATTTCAACGAGGGACATCATGTGACAGCTACTCCGGCCGAATCCGTAGCAATGGCTGTAAACAACGGCTGTGATCTCAACTGCGGCGATCTGTTCGCTTATCTGCTGCAGGCTGTTGAAGAAGGGCTGGTGACTGAGGACAAGATAGACAATGCCCTTGAAAATGTACTGACTACCAGGTTTAAGCTTGGACTGTTTGATGAAGGCGGAGCTGCTCCTTATGCAGGCATTACCTATAAGGATGTGGATACTGATGAAGCGAGAGCGCTGAATCTTGAGATTGCCGGGTCTTGTGTAACCATGCTTAAAAATGACGGGGCTCTGCCGCTTGACGCGTCTAAGATCAGGACTATCGGAGTGATCGGGCCCAATGCGGATTCGAGAAATGCTCTGGTCGGTAATTATCAGGGTACATCTTCGGAATATGTGACTGTGCTTGAAGGCATCAGGGAAGAGGCAAATCCCGCAGGCATCCGTATTTTCGCGTCCGAGGGCTGTCATCTGTATAAAGAAAAAACCGAGGGACTCGCGCAGGCAGGAGACAGGCTCTCAGAAGTTAAGGCCGTATGCGCCAACAGTGATTTGGTAATAGCCGTTATGGGCCTTGATGCGACTCTTGAAGGCGAAGAAGGAGATACAGGCAACGAATACGGCAGCGGTGACAAACCAAACCTTAAATTCCCCGGTATGCAGCAAAAAGTAATGGATACCATTGCCGCCAGCGGCAAACCCTATATACTTGTGGTACTTTCGGGAAGCGCGCTGGCTCTGGATAAGGAAGCCGACAGAGCGAATGCGATCCTTCAGGGCTGGTACCCGGGCGCGCAGGGAGGAAGGGCCATAGCTCGCATCCTGTTTGGAAAGCTGTCACCTGAGGGCAAGCTTCCTGTGACCTTCTACAGTGAGAAGAATACTCTGCCTGATTTTGAGGATTACTCGATGAAGGGCAGAACCTACAGATACATGACCGAGAAGCCGCTGTATCCCTTCGGATTCGGACTTTCCTATACAGATTTTGATGAAAAGATAGATGCGATAAAGGTCAATGGCAGCGGGACATCGGGATCTTCAGCAGCTTTTAAGGCAGGCGACAGGCTGGATATCGATGTGAGCGTAGCCAATAAAGGAAAGATGGATGGCGGCGTTACCGTGCAGGTATACGTGGAATCCGGTATTAACGGTGCTCCTATAAGGCAGCTGAAAGGTTTAAAGAAGTTGCATGTGGCAGCAGGCGTGACGGCGCATACCACAATTACTCTCGATGAGAGCGCATTTGCGATCTTTGATGAAAATGGAGAGGCGAAGCTTAATCCCGGAACCTATAAGGTTTATGTGGGAGATGCCCAGCCCGATGAACGCAGCAGGGAACTTACGGGCTGGGAAATATGCTCATTTGAAGTAAAAATCTGATAAAAAGTAAAGCGGAAACACTTCCTTTTGGACTCGACGCTGTCATGTCGACCGGTCTTACAGGGAAGTGTTTCACTATAAATAGATCTGAACGACAGAAGCCGGCTTGACGGCTTTTGATCTGACAGGGAGGCGGAATAGTTACCCTGTAATTACACAAAAAGAAGGAAACAGATATGGCGGAAAAAGAAATATACAGCACTTTCACACTGGGGGACATGGCGGCTGTGTTTTTTAAGGAAGATGAGAGGGTAGGATACACCCTGCTTCCGGCAGACATGTGCAACAGGATAGATACTGAAGGCTGGTGGAGCGTGGAGCCGGCGGTGCAGTTCAAGCTCGTTGGTGATACTTATCCGGATGGTTTCATACACGGACACAGTATGAAGAACAGCCAGTCAGTGTGGGAGGCTGAGTTTCTCGGGCAGAGGGTGGAACAGACAGAAGGTGCTGCCGGGGCCTGCAGCGAAAAAAACAAGATTACCCGCATCCTTACTACCTGCATACGGCGCGGTCTTGAAGCCACATCTGTTCTGGAGTACCGCGAAGGAGATAAGTATATAACCGCATACTCTGTGTTTGAAAATAAGGGACAACAGGACGTAACCCTGGAAATGGCTTCTTCATTCAATATCTGTGCCTTTCCCTGCGTAGGGGGAGCTCTGCGTCAGCAGGATCTTACTCTTCACAGGCTGCGCAGCAAATGGAGTATGGAAGGCAGGCTTGAGAGCAGGGATTTTCTTGATCTGGAGCTCGAACCCGCATGGCTGCGTATCGGAGCAGCCAGTGAACGATTCGGCGAAGTGGGTTCGATGCCGGTGAGAAGGTTTTTCCCGTGGATGATAGTCAGCGACTCGATGCAAAGTATTCCGAATGAAACACATGTTAGAAATAGTGCTGTTTCAGCGAAAGTCGGCGGCAGCATAAAGCATGGGGATGCTGATCGGGATCATCCGTGTTTGCGTATGAGTGATCCGCCCCAAGGGTACTCCATAGGAACACAGCTCGCTCATAACGCATCCTGGCAGATGGAGGTCTATAATAAAGACGAGAAGAATTCGATTTCCGGAGGTATAGCCGACCGCGAGTTTGGGCATTGGATGAAGACGCTTAAGGCCGGAGAGACATTTACCACGCCGAAAGCGATCCTGACCGTCGCTCATGACGATATCGACGGCATCAGTTACCGGCTGACATCGGCGCAGATGGAGAATCTGGAACATGTTCCTGAAAGCGAGAAGGAGCTTCCCGTCATTTTCAACGAATACTGCACGAGCTGGGGCAATCCGACCGAAGAAAAGATGGAGACGATCGCGCAGACCCTTAAAGGTCACGGCATTAAATACTGCGTGATAGACGCGGGCTGGCATGTAAAGGACGGTAACGACTGGTCTGATATCGGCGACTGGATCACGAATAAGACCAGATTTCCGGGGGGACTTAAAAAAACTGCGGATAAGATACGTGAATGCGGTATGATCCCCGGACTATGGTACGAAATGGAAGTGGTTGGGAAGGATTCGGAGGTCTTCAGGCTGGAAGACTTCCTGCTCAAACGCGACGGGCTTCCGATCCAGACCATGTTCAGACGTTTTCTGGATATGAGAAAGCCGCAGGTCAGGGAATTTCTGGATGTGAGGCTGATCGAAAACCTGAAAAATAATGGCTTTGGGTATCTGAAGGTCGATTATAACGATAATTTGGGGATCGGCTGCGAGGGAGCGGAATCACTCGGAGAGGGATTGAGGCTTAACATGGAAGCCTCACGCGAGTATTTCAGACGCATAAGACGCGAAATACCCGAAATAGTCATTGAGAACTGCTCATCTGGCGGTCACAGGCTGGAACCGTCCATGCAGGGCGTAACTTCCATGGCTTCATTTTCAGATGCTCATGAATGGAACGCTATCCCCGTGATCGCAGCAAATGTCTCCAGGGCTATACTCCCGGCGCAGAGCCAGATTTGGGCGGTGCTTCGTAAAAATGACGACGATAAAAGGCTTTACTGGTCACTCAGCAACACATTTTTAGGACGTATGTGCCTGTCGGGCGATATCTGCGACTTGAACGATGTTCAATGGGGGATAGTGGACGAAGCCATTGCCTTTTATAAGAAGTGTGCCCCTGTGATTAAAAACGGCCGTAATTACCGCTTTGGACCGGAGCAGCGAAGCTTCAATGACCTGCGTGGCTGGCAGGCAGTGAGCAGAGTGTCCGCAGACGGCACAAGGGCTGTTGTTGTGGTGAATATATTTGCCGGGTATCATACCGGTGAGCAAAACAAATCTTTCGATCTGGAAATCCCGGGCATATTCCCCCGGGCGAAGAAGAGAGGGAAGATAAACATAACCGGCGTATTTGCCCGAAAGTCTGTAAGAATATGCCTGCAGAAAGATACACTCTTGATAGGCGGATATGATGATTATGACGGGATGGTGCTGGAACTGACAGTTGAGTAATTTTTTGCCATCCACTCCAGCTAGTACATCGATTCTTAAATAACTGGACCGAATGCTTGCCTGCTTATCCCGATAGCACACGCCTGAAAGCCTCGCCGTAGCCCGCTACGTCTGCGTTTTCAGACATGTGCTCTCGGGCAAGCATTCGGCGCATTAGTCCAGTTATTTCGCGATCGATGTACTAGTAAACCGATCAGAAACCTACGACCTTGTGCTGCTCGAGTTTTTCGCTGAATTCCCTGTCGCAGCGTGCTGCAATAAAGTCTTCTTTCGTAAGCGTGATATCGGTGGTTCCGGCCAGAGACGCGCGAAGTGCGGCTTTGGACCATGTACGTTCGTAAAGATTTCTTACGAATCTGGCGTTCGCAAATTCCTTCGAAGCGATATATTCGTCGGAAAGTCCCGTAAAATAGGCTTTTGCTTCATCCTCGAGATCATCATGATATGTGAAATGCTTGCGTACCATGAGCATAAAAATCTCAAATAACTGTTGTTTAGAATAGCTTTTAAACTCGAGTACATACGGCATACGGCTGCGAAGTCCGGGATTAGCCTTCATCAGCGTATCCATTTCATCTGTATAACCGGCCATGACCACCAGCATATCATCACGGTGGTTTTCCATTTCACTGATCAGCGTTGTCAGAGCCTCCCTGCCGAAATCATTGCCCTGATATTCATTTTGATACAGGGCGTAGGCCTCGTCTACAAAGAGTACGGAACCGTAGGAATCCCGGCAGATACGGGCAGTTTTTACAGCAGTCTGTCCGACGTATTCTGCTACCAGATCCCTGCCGGTATATTCAAAGAAGCCGCCCTTGCGAAGTATTCCCTCTTCACGCATGATCTGTCCAATGATACGGGCAACGGTAGTTTTACCGGTTCCGGGAGCACCTGTAAAACGCATGTGAATGCAGGGTCGATCCAGCTTCTCATTGACCATGGCCACCTTCACCTGAGCGACTATATCCCTGATCCTGCCTGCGATCTCCTCCATGCCGATCAGTTCTTTCAGCGCTTCGTAACCGGTTGCTTTCAGACCCGTATCCCGTGCCAGTTTCGCAATATCTCCGGTTTCTATGGTCAAATGACTGGTTTCAATGCCGGTTCTTTCTTTATCAATTACATCACGTACTTTTGTAAGAATGATCTCATAACCAATCTTTTCCGCTGTTTTGAACCCATAGAAACGGCCATCGGTTTTTTCTTGATGGATACGGTCGAGAGCCGTGCTCAGGATCTTCGTATCAGGCGTAAATTTCTTATCGGTAAGCATGTTCCATATCTGTTCGGCAAGTACGCTGTCATGGAGCGGCGGGATCTGTATGGTCTTCAGCAGCATCAAATCGGAAAGGATCCCGGCAACCTCGTCAAAAGCTCGTTTTTCCAAAAACGGTATTCTGAAAGCGAAGATAAAATCATCCTGATATCTGTCCAAGCGCCTGATAAAACGCCGGAGTTCGTCCATTTTACGGCCTTCAAGGAAATACGAAATGTCGAATCCGAGTATATCGTAGGTATTATCATCTACGATGGAATCAAGCTTTTCGATAATGTCATCCTGTGATTCATAGCCGTTTCCCGTTTCTGAGCCTACGAGTATTTCCCCATAAAGAGTACGGTTTTCATACTCCTCGTCATTGTAAACCCTGATACGGTGCAGAAAGTCTCCAAATGAGCAAATTAGTGAGGTAAATCCGCAGCCCGGATCTAAGGCGAACAGGTAGTTTTGCTGTCGTATTATATCTTTTGCTTCAGCTTCGGACAGCAGCGGCATCATAGCTGACATTTCGCAGACCAGACGGTCATATTCCAGAACTCCGTAATAATTATTATAAATTGATCGAACTGTCTTGGATATTTCATCTTCGTCATTTGAATAATCCGAGATCAGGATATCCGCGATATCAGAGGCTTTTCCAATGCTTTTTTCCCAAGTGGATAAGAGGAACATCCGAAAATCTTCTTTAGTTTTTATGCAGACGGTTTCATCATCTTTGGAAGGCTTTACTGTCGAATGCGCTGAAGCCGCTATATCACGATCAACAGTGAAGGTCGCGAAGGTGAACCGGTAAAGTATCATTTCGACATAATGTTTTTCCTTAAGAGCCGCGAGATAATCGTTCCAGAATGCACCAAGTTCCTCAAGGCGTTCTCCGGCATAATCGTAATTAAGCGATACTCTTGCAATATAATCTGACATATTGATCCTCCATGCAGGGTGTTTACACAAGGCAGTGCACGAGAAATCCGCAAAGGCTTTTTCTCGTGTTGTATACGTGGCTATTTGGGTTTTTCACAAAAGGCCGTGTGAAAAAAACTCTCAGGTAAATGCTTTTTTAATGTCTTCAAAATTACCGCCTTCAAGCGTGCCGTCCGCAAGCCGGCGGAAATTCGACATAAACTTCCAGGCGTTTTCACAGGTATGTTCGCGGCATTCATGTCCCTGTCCGCTGACTGAGGAGAGAGCGGTAAAGCACCTGTTGCCGGTTTTAAACAGTTCTATAGTCAGAGTAGCTTTTCTACTATTGTCGAAAGACTGACACCTGTAATCACCGTCAATACCCCATATTTTATTGACCCATTTATCTTTATCTTCCAGCTTTATATCATAAGCCTTACCGGTCTTATTGAGCTCCAGTACATGTTTGATACGGTCAATACATTTCTGTGCCTGGAAGGGAAGCTCAGGTAACGGCGTGATCTCACCGCCGGAGTAGAAAACAGGCACGGAGATTTCAGTATTGAGCGGCACAGAAGAAGGCTCGCCAAAGACGTTCAGACCCATTTCAAAGGTGGCATCCATCGGTGCCGCGGCGGCGATGGATAAAGGATATCCATCCACCATATCCCAGCTCTTGCATCCTCCCATAGAGAAGCCGCTGACGTAGACGCGGGTCGGATCTATCGGATATTTCTTTTTAAGCAGGCTTATAAGTTCAACCATCTCTGTGGCGGTACTGTTTAAATGATTCTCTATCGAAACCAGGAGGAAACTGTACTTAAGAGCGATCTTTGCCCAGCCGGAAAGATGGGCTATGTAGAAGGCGCTGTCTCCGCCGCCGTGGAAGGCGATGAGGAGGGGAACGCGGGTTCCAACGCTTTCAGATGAATCAATACTGCCGGAAAAGTCAGTAAATAAGCCCTTTTTGTAAAACGCAAAATACCCGATCCTATGTGTTTTAGTCCCTGCGTCATCTCCTTTATTGTCGGGTGAGGTGGTCACAGTCTCAATGCCGGGTTCGGTGACCAGTCCTTCCGATTCCAGATCGGGATCGAGCTCCAGCTCGCCCAGCATCCTGCGGAATTTTTTGGAAAACGCGTAAAAATCGGCAATGTAGTCCGTGTAGGATCCGGGGTCGGCAGACACATCCCTGACCAGCAGATATTTACATTTTTCTTTTAACGGATCATTGATCTCTTTGCTGTTGCCTATGGAAATGACCGGAATATCGTCTGCTTCCACGACCGGCTTTACACTAAGTCCGGTAAGTATGCAGGTAACAGGCGCTGAGTCGGCTCTGCCCCACAGTCCGTCGCCTTCAAAATGATTAAGGCAGTTAAGCGCTATGTAGTCAGCCGACTCGCCGAAGCCAAAGAGATTGGTCCGGAAGATCGCTCCGCGGATGCGGTAATCATCGATCTGTTTGGTAAAGCGGTTGTAACGCGTCACATATCCGTCGCTGTAATATTGGTGGATGGCGGAATTGGAAAGGATCTCGGCAAATATGCCTTTATCGGCGTTTTTCCAGCCATCCGAGGCTGTCGGATAAATAAATACTACACTTGTAGCAAAATCAGATGCAAGCTTTTCAAAGCCCTTTTCACGGGCAAATTCTACAGCAGCAGAATCATTAAGGGCCTCAGGCGCAAATATAAGCAAATAAGGTGCCAGATATCCGTAATTCAGGACATCGTCTGGCTTATCATTTGATGGTACATATACCGTTGCTTCAAAGGTATTAAAGCGGTTGCGCCATATGCTCCCGCCATTTTCAAGACGTTTTATCTCTGGTTTTTTATCCATGGTGAGCGATCCTTTCTGTAATGATAGATTTCAGGAATCCCGCCTTTTAAACTTTTTATCCGGAAGCGGTAAATCTTCGCAGAAACCTTTCCATAAAAGCAAGCTTTTTGGAAGGTTTCCGCCAGCATGGTTGTGAATAGTAACAATATATACAGTTTATCATATCTGAAGGGGCTTGTCCATAAGAAGCCATTAGCTGCGATCCCGGTGTAAGAGAGTCATGTAAACAGGTGTAACCGGAAAACGCAAAATATAGGTATCTATTCCGCATTTTTTACTGTATACATTTCACAAAAAGCGTAGTATCCTTGTACGTGTAAACCAAAGGGGAGCCATCCTTACCGCAGCTGACAGGCGCAGCGACCGGGACGGAACGGTCGTGCTTCTATAGCTTTACAGATTGTGCGGGACATGTGCCAGGGTCGTGTATCATGACGAGGCGGCACGGCGAAAGAGCAGTAGCGGGGGGAAGGCGGTTCATCATCAGCGCCATGGGGCGCAGGGAGGTCATTATGTTACCTTATATCATTGGAGGAGCGGTAGTTGTTTTCCTGATCATCATTTTGATCACAGGCTATGTCAAGGCTCCGCCGGATGAGGCTTTTATCATCACGGGTCTTCATAAGGAGCCCAGGTACCTGATCGGACGGGCGGGCATCAAGATCCCGTTCTTTGAAAAGAAGGATGTATTAAAGCTCCAGCTGATCTCGATCGATGTTAAGACGAGCTCGGCGGTGCCTACGGCGGATTACATCAATATCAACGTGGACGCCACGGTCAATGTCCAGATCGGACACACGCCCGAACTGTTAAAGAAGGGTGCGAGGAACTTCCTGAACAAGAAGCCCGATTATATCGCGGCAGTGGCCCGTGAGGTGCTTGAAGGTAATGTTCGTGAGATCGTCGGCAAGATGCATCTCGAGGAGATGGTTTCCGACCGCCAGAAGTTCGCTACTCTGGTCAAGGAAAATGCCGATCCCGACCTTGAGGCCATGGGACTCGTGATCACGAGCTTCAATGTCCAGAATTTCATGGACGATCAGTCGGTTATCGATAATCTTGGTGTGGACAATGTAGTAAGGATCCAGAAGACCGCAGCTATTTCAAGAGCTGAGTCGGAGAGAGATATCAAGGTTGCCCAGGCAAAGGCCGATAAGGAAGCCAATGACGCTCAGGTTGAGTCACAGACCGAGATAGCAAAGCGTCAGAACGAGCTGGCGATCAAGCAGTCGGAGTTAAAGCTCCAGGCCGATACCAAGCAGGCGGAGGCCGATGCGGCTTATCAGATTCAGCAGGAAGAGCAGCGTAAGACTATTGAGGTTACGCGTACCAACGCCGATATCGCAAGGCAGGAGCGTGAGATTGAACTCAAGACCAAGCAGGCTGAGGTTGCCGAGCAGGCGCTGAACGCCGAGATACGTAAGAAAGCGGATGCCGAGAAGTATCGCAGGCAGCAGGAGGCTGACGCGGCACTCATCGAAAGACAGAGAGAGGCAGAAGCGAAGAAATATGAGGCTGAACGTGAAGCTGAGGCTCTGAAGGCAAAGGCTGACGCGGACATGTACCAGAAGCAGAAGGAAGCCGAAGGTATCGCGGCAGTAGGACGCGCCGAGGCTGAGGCTATCCAGGCGAAGGGTGTTGCCGAGGCGGAAGCTATGGAGAAGAAGGCTCTGGCATATGCGAAGTATAACAACGCGGCTGTGACCGAGATGATCATCAACCAGCTGCCTGCTATCGCCAAAGAGGTTGCCGCTCCTATCGCTTCCATTGACAAGATCACCGTTATCGATGGCGGAAACGGCGAGACCGGCGTAGGCAGCGTAGGCGGCTACACCCCCGCAGTCATGGCGAAGGTGTTCGAATCCGTGAGAGAGGCCACTGGATTTGATCTGAAGGACATCTTAAAGGGCTATACCTATGACGCGAAGGTCAACCACAACATCAATGTTAGCGGTCTGCCCGAAGCACCGAAGGTATCAAACACTCCCGCAGCTAAAGAGGAGTGAGGATCCGGAAGGATTTAGAAAGCAGGCTCGAGAACTTTAGTTTTCTCGATGACCGTTCGCTCGGGGCAGTTCCCTGGAAGCAAGCTTCCGGAACTACCCTCTCGCTTATCGCACATATATGGCCGGAGTATTTTATCAGTGCTCCGGCCCGTATTTTTTAACTACCGGTTTATTGCGCTTTTTTGAGAAGCGTGATAAAATCATGACATATCAAACGCAAGGAGACCAATATCATGACAAAAATGACATCCGCATACGCAAACAAGGTTATCAGAAAACTAAACGAGGATAAGGAATTCTGGCTCAATAAAGAGCGTGAGGGCAGTACATATGTCGCTGCTGCCGACGAGGAGCCGGTCATTCCGGACTATGATTATGAAAATGTGGCAAAGCAGATTGAGGAGCTTGACGCGAGGATACTTAAAGTTAAGCACGCGATCAATGTAAACAACGCTTCCAACCGCATCAAGGTCAATGATATGGAAATGTCCATAGACGAGATACTCGTCAGGATGGCCCAGCTCAGCAACCGCAAGGCTGTGCTTGACATCATGCGCAAGCGTGAAACAAAAAAGAGGATCAATTCCGGCTACTATACGACCAGGAAGACTTCCCCGGAGTTTGAGTATATCAATTATGATCTGGAAACGGTAAAGAAGGAATATGAGCGTGTGGACGCCGAGATTGCCGCCATGCAGATCGCTCTCGACAAATACAACCAGACTTTTGAATTTGACGTGGAAGATTAAGTTTTAAATTTTCCGGACAGATTACTCTTCTAATACAAATATGGTTAGATCCCTTTTGGGAAGGTTCAATGTTCAGGTTATCGCTTTTTTCGTTATTCATTTATTTGGTAAATGTTCATTGTTAGCGGGCTGATCATTTTGATACTCACATCAAAAAAACAATCTGTCGAAAACTTGGCGCATATGCGTCGCGGGGCATGGAAGTTCGGTTTCACATGCCCCACTTATTTTATCAATATTTAAATCTCGCGCAGAACTGTTTATAGCTTTTGGCCTGTGTGTTGTCCGCTGACTTAACTTCTACAGGTACTATGTCTGTATTGGCCTCATATATGAAATCTATCTCTGCAGAGTTGCCGGATCGCCAGAAACACAGAACCCCACCTCGCATTCGCAAAAAATGACTTTCAAATATCGCACAGAAGTCATTTTTTTGCTCAAACGACAGGAGCAGCTTGCTGCTCTCGATGTGAGGTGGGGTTCTGAATAGTTACTTAATATTCATTAAATGCGTAGATCTTATAGTTTACCTCTTCCCGGCGGGTGGTGATGATCTCCTGCACGGCGGCCTTGATTTCGGGCTCGACCAGGATCTCTGCGACTTCTCTGGAGTAGCGGGTACCTCCCATGTCGAGGAATTCCTTTGAAAGATCGTCTAAGGTTTTACCCTTGCCGTAAGGACGGCCGATAGAGTCGGTCGCGGCATCCAGGCTGTCTGCGATGGAGAGAATGTCCACGAAGGGACGGTTTTCGGTCTGGGGAAGCTCGGGATATCCGCCCTGGCCGTTGTGCCAGCGGTGGTGCAGGAGCGCGCAGTCGCGCACGCACTTGAGCCTGGGAGATTCCATGTGATCCTTCTCACACACGATATCAAAATTGCCGGGATGGGTCTTGATGATCGAGAATTCCTCGTCAGTAAGCCGTCTGGAAGAGTTGGAGACGATCTCCAGCAGGTAATGCTTGCCGATATCATGACACATGGCGCACTGTTCGAGCAGCTCGATAACTTCTTCCTTGTGGTTTAAGATATAATCCGTGCTCCAGCCGCATACGCCGTTCATCATTTCGGGCTTTTCTTCAAGTATGCGTGTAAGCAGCAGCCGGCTGATCTCCTTTACCATCACCGTATGTACGTACAGCGCCTTGTCAGCATATACGGTAAATGCCAGCACGGTATCATAAAATTCCAGGAAATCGCCGAATAACGAGGTTGAGTTTAAAAAGACCAGAATGCCGTACGCGAACTGAAACTGCTTTTGTTTTTTCATTTCCAGAACATGCGGCATATACTCGCTTATCTTTTCCTGAGCCCGTCGCTCATCCTCCTCGGGAGTGTACGGGCTGCAGTTATACAGGTAATTCAGATACATGGCGTAGGCGAAGAGACAGGCTGTGCCGCCGCCATCAGCTCTCAGGTCATCAGCGGCGACTGTCTCGTATCTGCGAAGCAATTCTTCGAAGGAGATCTGTCCAAGGTGATAGCGCATCGTTTCGATGTTTATCCTGATAGCGTTAGTCTGTAAAGGATTAATGGGAAGTTCCTCAAAGGAGCCTTCAATCGCAGTCAGGCATCGTTCGATGAGTTCCCGGTTCTTTTCGATATCCACGTCATGCAGAAGGGGTTTATGGTGTTTCCTGCTGCCTTCATCCTGACGGAGCATCATGCCCAGTTCGGCCAGGAAGTTGGTGTAGAGCTGGAACTTAAGTATCTTGGCCTTACCCTTATCCTCGACTTTGTCCAGATTGGAAATTATAAGATTTTCGACTTTCGGGAACAGTTCAGGCAGGCTATTAAGCCCCTCGTCGGTTTTTATCATGATCCGGTATGAATAGGTAACCAGAAGAGCCCATTTTGATTTTTGGTCAAGCTCGTCAATGATGGGGAAATATTCCTCGATAAGCCGCGGGAATTCAAAAAAGTCATGCTCCTCAAGCTCAGCGCTGCGCTGCATCTCGCATACACCGCCCCGGTTGGCAGCGTACAGAGCTTTTTCACGGTTTCCCACATCATGGTAATATTTGTACAGGAGCCGGCACACGCGTATCGCTACTGCCGTATCCATTACGAATCTTTCCTGTACGGTGAGACTTTCGATGAATTTGTAAAGTTTATCGGCGGCCTCCTCGTCCAGAGTGACCTCACCATCCTCAAAACGTTCGATATACTCGCGGATGATCTCGTTCTGTATGTCGGCGATCTTTTTCTTTTTGGCCGAGATATCCCTCAATCTGGCGATGATCTCCTCTTTACTCTCCTCGGGCGAAAACTCTGCCTCATTTAATTCATCATATTCCCCAAGGTTTTTCGCGTATTCTTCCGGTTCGTGCAGAAATGTCATAATTACCCCCTCAATGACCAAGTTTGTTACTCCCATATGTAAAAATACTAACACTGATCGGTGAAAAGTTCAAACGTTTTTTGATCTTAGTAAAACTTATTGAAACAGGCTTGAAATGATGTTATGATATACAGGGGGACTGTGAAAAGTTATTCATACGGAGGGACAGGCCATGAACAGAGAAAATTTGCGGATATATCGCCGTCGTTTTATTCCAAATGAGCTGATCTGTCTGGATGCGGACGAGATTTTGCATTTGGATGATGATATACTGGTTACCAGATGGAATGCGCTTCATCCCCGAACAGATTTCTGCAGCGGGGTATCCGCATATTTTATGAAGGATGGCTGGAAGGTCAGCAAGATCCTTGACGCGCAGGGCAATACTCTGCATTGGTACTGTGATATTGTTGAATATATCATAGATGAGGCCGCCAATTCCATCACCTGTCAGGATCTTTTGTTTGACGTGGTCGTATATGAAAATGGCAGATATAAGGTTCTGGACTGTGACGAGGCAGCAGACGCTTTTGAGAAAGGGCTGATCACTACCGCTCAGCTTACGTCGGGACTGCGTTCGCTGCACGAGTTGCTGGAGGTTATTTATCACAGCCGTTTTGACAGGCTGCAGGCGGTGATAAATGAATATTGCGCAGACTAAAGTTTAAACGGGAGATATAGGAAGATGAAAAGACATATGGTCATCAGACGGTGTGTATTTGCTGTGCTCGCCGTTATTTTGAGTTTTTGTGTTCTGTCCGGGTTATCAGTGATGCCAGGTATTCCGGAACACCTGCGTTTGACCCGGGGAAATCCGGCTTTAGTCGCTGCCAAAAGCAGTGACTTTTTCGGGTTTATGGGGAATATGGAGCCGGTGAAAGTAAGTGCTGCCACGAAGTCAAAGACATCCACGCCGCTTGCTGAGCATGGCAGACTGTCCGTAAAGGGAGCCGGTCTGGTGGATAAAAACGGCGAAAAATATATCCTCAGGGGAGTGTCCACGCACGGCCTGGCATGGTTCCCGGGATATGTAAACAAGGCTGCTTTCAAAACTCTGCGTGACAAGTGGGGGGTCAGCTGTATCAGGCTTGCCATGTACACCGCCGAATATGGAGGATATTGCTCCGGCGGTGATAAAAAGGCTCTTAAGAAGCTGATCGATGACGGTGTCCGCTACGCAACCGCGTTGGGAATGTATGTAATAGTTGACTGGCATATATTGTCCGACGCGAATCCTCTCACGAACAAGGAGGAGGCCAAGAAGTTTTTTGATGAAATATCCGCTGAATACGCCGATCATGACAATGTTCTGTATGAGATCTGCAACGAACCTAACGGTGGGACCTCCTGGGCGGATATCAAAAAATATGCCGGGGAAGTGATCCCCGTGATCCGCAAGAATGCTCCGGATTCCATCATCATAGTGGGTACGCCGACCTGGTCGCAGGAGGTGGACAAACCTGCCTCTGACCCGATCAAGGGTTATGATAACATTATGTATACCATTCATTTTTACGCGGGCACACATAAGGAGTCACTTCGCAAAAGGATGGAGGATGCGGTAAAATCAGGTATTCCGATATTCTGCACCGAGTTTGGCACCTGTGACGCCAGCGGCAGCGGGGGCAATGATTTTACCGAAGCCAATAAGTGGATCAAGTCTATGGAGAAACTGAATATCAGCTACTGTATCTGGAATCTGTCGAACAAATCCGAAACTTCCGCCTTGATAAACACGGGATGCTCCAAGACTTCCGGGTGGAAAAAGGCGGATCTGTCCGAGGCCGGCAAGTGGTACAAGAAGAAGCTCGCCAAGCTGGGGGCGAAGGATACCGACAGGAAGGAATCCGGGACAGGCAGCTCAGGAAGCAGCGGAAACAAGGCGGATTCCGGAAAGAATAACGGAGAAAAAACCGGAACGACTGACAGTAATTCGGGCAGCACCGGAAATAGCGCAGACAAGGCAGATTCCGGTAAAAAAAATGAGGGTAAGTCAGAGACTGGCGATGCCGGAACGGCAAAGACGGGGTCGGAAAATGATGTTCAGAACAATTCAGTAACAGCTTCGCTTGACTCTTCGAACTCCTGGAACGATGGGACGGGGTATTTTCATCAGTATATTGTTACGATAAAAAACACCGGAAAATCCGCAATTTCCACCTGGAAAGTTTCATTGAAGTTTAAGGTGGATGTTGAAGTGAACCAGAGCTGGAACGGTACGGTGTCCGCAAAGGGGAAGACAGTTACGCTGAAGCCCGCTGATTACAACAAGGCACTTGCCCCCGGGGAGACAGCCGAGGTCGGTATTATCGTACAGTCCGCAATGGAACTGAAGGATCCGGTCGTCACGGTTAAATAGCTAAAATAGGAATTTGAAGCGTATGTGATTAAAAAGGGTTTTGGTGTGATTTGTAGAAAAATCCGGCAATATAAGCGATATAAGGGGCGTTGGGAATGAGGGAGAGGATGTCTGCAGCGAGGAGACTAAGATGGATTGTAATGGCGGCTTGTGTTTTTTTGGCCGCCTGCGTGTGTTTTGCAGGTGTGTTGTGGGGCGGCGGCTCACTTCCCGCTTACGCCCAGGACTTCTACGGCGAGGGCAATGTGCTGATAGCCGTGGACATGGGTAAGTATGCTGAAAATGAGAATGTCAGCTATCCGGAAGGCACTATGGGGACTCTTATCTGGGGGGATGACGCGCCTGCGGGCACAAGTACCCGCGTGATCCCCGATATTAAAACCTATATCGTCCCGGACGGAATAATGCCAGTACCTGCTCCGGAATATGAGACAGAAACAACTTACGTGGTCGGGGACAGATTCTTTTTTCCGTATCCGCGCGTGGGCGATCCAGAGGGCTCATATAGTTTTGAGAACGTCCCGCAGGCGGTTTTTCCGCAGGAACTGTTCGAAACCGGGAAGAGGAAGTTCTGGTACAATGAACAGTATATTTCAACC
The DNA here is from genome assembly GCA_024698555.1 of Lachnospiraceae bacterium. Taxonomy (GTDB): domain Bacteria; phylum Bacillota; class Clostridia; order Lachnospirales; family Lachnospiraceae; genus RUG11977. The sequence continues at coordinate 25,184 of JAILRI010000076.1, read as the reverse complement.
GGTGAAGACGGTACTTATTATACTTCCTACTGTGAAGCAAAGTCCGATGGATCGCTTGTTCCCTGCCTGGATTTCCTGGAAATGGAATGTGTTCAGGTGACAGAGTACTCGACAGTCTGGCAGTATACGGGATACGCCGTGTCAGGCAGGGAAGGTTTTAGTATCGCTGACTACCGTGAACCGGTGAACCTTACCCGGGAGCAGCTGCGGATTTTCGAGGATATATGTGATAAAGCGTATAGTAAGCAGAAAAGCGTTATCGGCGACCCCGGCTTTGAGGATTCTTTTGGCGACCGTGACAAAAAAGCGGCTTTTTTCGTTTTCGATCACCAGGGTGTGGGCCTGGATTTTGCTTCCACGGCAGCATATTACCGGGAGATCAACACCACTTTGTTTGGGATTGACTGTCTGGTGGTTGACAGCAAGGTACTGCCCGGTTCAAGCGATTTTCAAGGGCAGTTGACTAATCGGCTGGAGATGACACTGATCCATGAGTTGAACCATTATATCCTGTACGGCTGTCTGGGACATGAGGATTCAGTCTGGAACTCGTGGATCGGTGAGGCTTTTGCCCAGTCGGCAGTGATCACCGTGAACCCGGAGGATCATTCTGATTTGGGCGTTTACTTAAAAACCAACCTGACCAATTACTCGTCCCGAATGAGGATGATCTTCGGTATAGACTGGGGTTCGGATTATATCGGGAATTATCCTACAAGCAGATTGCTGGTTTATACATTGGGCGGATTCTTTTTAAGATATGTGGAATGCATGACCACGGGAGAGGAAGACAGTGGGTTCTGGACGGAATATATAGCGGAGCAGACTCAGGAAGGGTCGATCAGCAGGGAAGCGTTAGATAGCTTTCTTACCGATAAAACCGGCCTGAGGCTGGATGACTGGGTAGCCCGGTTTATGGCGGCGGTAGTTGCGGGAGCCGATGAGGGAGTGTTCAGATCTGGGATTGAAGCTTTTCTTGCTCAAAAAGGGATCGACAGGTCGTTTTTTTTCAGGCCATACACGGAATACGGCGAAAAAATAGGCAGCTTTGACGGTGCGGCTGACGAAGCGGTCAAGGTGATGATCAATAACCTGACCGCTGTAAGGGGCGGGGGAACGACTTACGCATATCGTAACGACGCCGGTGGAAGGATCGCTATCACGAGGGCGGATGACAACTGGTACTTCTTTGCGGTAAATATGGAACTGCCTGATCCGGACGCGGTGATATCCATATCTTCCGCGGAAGAGCTTGCAAAGATAGGCGAGGATGACGGTTATCCCATCAGCGGGAAATACATGCTGACCAAAGATATTGACCTGGGAGGCGAGGCTCATACCTGGAAGCCTCTGGGATTTGATGGAATGGGGTTTTGCGGTGAATTTGACGGACAGGGGCATACCATTTCCGGTATGTACGTGGATGCCCAGTCAAGTGATAATATAGGCCTATTCAGTGAGGTCGGCGGGAACGCGTCGGTCCGGAACCTGACAGTGGAGGGTCGTGTTACCGGGAAGGATTGCGTTGGCGGAATAGCCGGTAAAATGTGGTACGGTTCCATTGAGAACTGTGAAAGCCGTGTGGAGGTAAAAGGTACAAGCCGTGTGGGTGGTATCGCCGGTTATGATATCAGCGGAAATATATCCGGATGCTCTTCAAAAGGAACGGTTTCGGGAGAGGATTTTACAGGCGGTATTGCAGGGGATTGTGAAAATGCGGACATAAGTGGATGCGCCTCGGCAAGCCCGGTCAGCGGCGGTGATAACACAGGCGGTATGATCGGACATGGCCAGGCCGTGGTCATTGAAAAATGCTCGTGTCAGGCAGTCCTGCAGGGAAAAAATAATGTCGGCGGCATCATCGGAGGCCAGGATGAAGGAAGCGTAACAGGCTGCGGTTTTTCAGGTACGGTTACCGGAGAAAAGAGTGTCGGGGGCATAGCGGGGTTTGCTTACAAAGCCAATATGCACGACTGCAGCTGTGAAGGGACGGTCACCGGAAAAAAGAAGACCGGTGGCATTATAGGATTCGACGGTGGGATAACGCTATCGGGATGCTCATTCGCCGGTACGGTTACCGGATTGAAAAACACAGGTGGGATAGCCGGATATATCCACGGGTATTGCGTTACGTCAGATTGTCATAATACCGGAACAGTAACGGGCGGGAAAAGGACCGGCGCGATCACGGGTGAACTCATTGACGCGGATCTGGTATCATGTACCTCTTCAATGTCCGGAATGTGCCTTGTCGGCAGGGTTTCCGGCGAGTCATATATCGTCAATGACACGGGTGAGGCTAAAATGCTGTCCAAGCATACGGACAAGGATGAACTTGCCGTAGATACTATCAGGATCCTCGGCGAACCCCGTCCCATTACGGTGATCAGTAAGAAAGCATTGGCCGGCAATAAAGAGACGGTTAAGGTGACACTCTCTGAAAATGTGACCGTTATTGGGAAAGGAGCTTTCAAGGGAGATGAAAACCTGAAATACATCGAACTCACTTCATCGATAAAAAAGGTTGGAAAAGATGCATTTTTAGGCATTGCAGAAGATGCGGCATTCGAGATCAGAGCTACGAAAAAGGAGTTTGAAAGGGTTGTCGGATTGCTTAAAGCATCGGGAGTTGGCGGTACAGTAACGTATAAACGCGCTAAGCCGGTGAAAGCACCAAAAAAGACCCAATGATCTCGGGAAACGATGATCAAATCAATGTTTTCCAAAATAGAAAACAGGCTTTGGGAAAAGAAACAGGCCGTAAATCATAAGTATAAAAGTGCAAAAAGGAATAAACAGGAAATGGGCATATTTTCAAAACTGATCATAAAGGATAAGAATTTCTACAAACTGGTAATGAGCATTACCATACCGATCACGCTTCAGGGGCTGATCACAACAGGCGTAAATATGATGGATACCATCATGATCGGAACCATCGGACAGACTCAGCTGTCGGCGGTCTCTCTTGCCAACCAGTTCATCAGTGTATTCCAGATATTCTGCATGGGCATCGGAATGGGCGCTTCCGTGTTGGTATCGCGTTATTACGGAATGCAGGACAAGGTATCTCTGAAGAAGACGCTTGCCATCATGGTACGCCTTTGTCTGTTTCTGTCGGTACTGTTCTGTACCGCAACCGCGCTGATACCCGAGAAGATCATGAGGATCTATACAGTGGAAGAGCCGATCATCACCTGCGGTATCAGATATCTAAACTGGTCTGTAGTCACCTATTTCCTGCTTTCACTGTCGCTAACCTGTACCATAGTGCTGCGCAATGTGGGCCAGGTCCGCATCCCGTTATATACTTCGATAGGGGCATTTTTCATCAATGTGGGAGCCAATTACATTTTCATTTTCGGTAAATTCGGAGTTCCCCGAATGGAAGAGGCCGGCGCGGCCTTAGGCACGCTTATAGCCCGTATCTTCGAATTTACCGTGATCTGCGGATATCTGTTTTTCAAGGATAAAAATATCAACTGCCGTATGCATGATCTGTTTGACAGGGTAGGCATGCTGTGGAAGGAATATTTCAGGATCAGTATCCCTGTTCTGGTAAGTGACGGAATATTGGCTTTGGGAGCCAATTCGGTAGCAATGGTCATCGGCAGGCTTGGAGAAAGTTTCGTGGCGGCCAATGCGGTAACCATGGTCACACAGCAGCTTTCATCAGTTGTCATTCAGGGCTTTGCGCAGGCTGGCTGTATAGTTACCGGACAGGCTCTCGGTGAGGGAGACCGTGAAAAAGCTCATGCCCAGGGATATGCATTTATGGGGCTGGGGATTGCGTTCGGTCTGGTGGCGGCAGGTATAGTCATGCTTATATCCGAGCCCATGATCGGCGCTTATAATCTCGAACCGGACACTATAGAAATTGCCCGGGAACTTATGCTTTCCATCAGTATTATCATAGTATTCCAGTCCATGAACAGTATCATGACCAAGGGAGTACTGCGCGGAGGAGGCGACACCAAGATCCTGATGATCGCCGACAATGTATTTTTGTGGGCAGTATCTATTCCTTTAGGCATCGTGGCAGGTCTGGTGCTGCATCTGCCTGCATTCTGGATATACTTCTGCCTGAAGATCGATCAGGTATTAAAGGCTGTCTGGTGCGTAGGCCGCTTAAAGAGCGGCAAATGGATCAAGAAGATTCGTACAGCGAGTGAAATGGATTAAGACAGTACACACCCTTTTTGAAGTATAACGTTCGCGTATTGTCTGGTTTCCGAAGTAGCAATGATGGCGTAGGCCTTTTTGGCTTCCTCATAAAATTCGAATCTTTCCAGCTTTCTTATGAGAGATGCGCCTCTTGTATCCTCTTTTGCGATCATTTCTTCATAGGTTTTCCATACGGACACATCCACGTTATCGCCCGGCACGCGCTCCATAAGGCTGACGGGTTTATCCGTATACTGATCGAGTGGAAATACCTTAAGTATAGCCTCTAAAAGCTCCGGGACGCCGTGCCCGTCCATGCGGAGAACTATTGCGTTTTTTCCCATGGTTTCGGCAGGGAAATTGCCGTCCGCGATCACCAGTGTGTCGCTGTGCCCCATCTCGCAAAGTATCTTAAGCAGCTGGGGTGAGAGCAGGGGTGAGATTCCTTTTAACATATGGCCTCCTAAAAAATAGCACACAGCACGCAAAGCTGCGTGTTATGTATCGAACGACAGGAGCAGCTTTGCTGCTGCCGATAAATAAGCTGGGGGCAAAAATCACGAAAGGGCTTTTGACCATAAAATCATAGCATGTTTAAAATGTTCGGAAGTGGTTTAAGACCTTCAAATCCATAAAATCTGACTGCGTTTTCGCCTAAAAATGCCCTTTTTTCAGCATCTGTCAGCTTCGAACTTTCGAGAATGAACCTGACGGCGCTGGTATAGGTGATATCAGTCATGGTACGGGGATAGTCGCTTCCCCACATCAGTTTATCGATCCCGCAGATATCCTTTGCCTCAAGTATCGCGTCCACGGCCGAAGGATAAGGATAGAATTCCTTATGGAAAAGCCAGGTAAGACCGCCACTTTCGATATAGACATTTTTGTATTTCGCCAGCTCTGTCTGTTTTTGCCAGCCGGGAGTAGTTACCATACCGAAATGTCCTATGGCGATCCTTAAGGTTGGACACTGTTCAATGACGGTACGCAGGCTTTCGACCTGTTCATCACCGTCGGCCATGTCGATGGAAACATATTTGCCCGCGGACTCAACAACCTTAAAAACATCCAGCATATGTGTCAGGTCTCTGTCTTTCAGGCGGCAGGCACATATCTTTAACCCATCAAATCCGTCAAGACGGTATCTTGGGCTTTTTCCGACCGGAACCACCGGCTGCAGGCCTTCACGAAAAGCAGCAATATACCGTGAAATATCATCTGCAACCGGCATGTTTTCATCTTCGTAAAGTGCGGTAATCCGGAATCTTCCGGGGTATTTATTTCTTACATCCAGCAGATACCGGTCCTGATTGCCATCCAGATATTCCTGAGTAACGGCGCATGCGCATATTCCGGCATAATCCATGTTGGCGATAAGGCGTTCGGCAGTGTTTTTATTATCAGTCATATACGGAGGCATCATCTGGTGAACTTCCCCCAAAAATAAGCTCAGTCCGTTCCCGAGACCGTAAACAGGGCGGGAATTAACCCAGCCCTCCTGCTTTTCCCACAGATGAACGTGGGAATCGATGATCACATAATCATTTGGCATTTTTGATCTTCTTTCATATTATTGCAGGTAAATACTGATCAAGTGTTTCTTTAGAATTCTATCAGTACCTTTGCCAGACTGCCGTCATTGTGCGCGAGCGCGTCGAATGCTTCGGCTGCTCTGTCGGCGGGATAGATCTCGCTTACCATATCCAGTACATTGACGGTGCCCGAAGCAATGAGATCGATAACAGCCTGAAAATCACGCGGATAGGAATTACGGCTGCCAAATACATTCAGCTCTTTTTTGAGGAGGATCGAATGAAGGAAGGTCGTCTCCTTCTTGCCGTTTCCGATAAGGATGATGTTGGCTGCAAACGCGGCGCAGTCAATACAGTTCAAAAAGGTTACCGACTGACCGCAGGCCTCGACGCAGACATCGAAACCGTTGCCGTTGGTGATCTTCATGGCTTCTTCTTTGATGTCCGAGGTCTTTGAGTTTATCACCCCGTCTGCCCCGAAATGTTTCGCTTTTTCCAGTCTTCCGTCAAGGACATCCGCGACATATACCTGTGCGCCCTGTGCCTTAGCGGCGATCAGGGCAAACAGTCCTATGGGGCCGGCACCTACCACAAGCACCTTGTCGCCTTCCTTTACCGGGGCGCGGTGAAGGGCATGATAGCTGATGGTAAAAGGCTCAACGAGAGCCAGCTCCTTTGCGGAAAGACCCTTACCGTTATAAATCCTTTCCACAGGCATCACGATGTACTCACGGAAGCTTCCGTCACGCTGAACACCCATGGTCTGGTTGTCGGTGCAGCAGTTGACAAAGCCGCGCCGGCAGGAATAACAGGTACCGCAGTTAAAATAAGGATTGGCGGTTACGATATCACCGGCTTTTAAGCCTCTGTCATTGTCCGGGATCGAAATGATCTCGGCACTGAACTCGTGTCCGGGAATTCTGGGATATGTGGTAAATGGCTGATTACCGGTGTAGCTGGCAACGTCAGCACCGCATATTCCGCAGTACAGCACTTTAAGAAGCGCCTCGCCCTCTTTCGGTACGGGTTTTTCGGTATCCGTAAGGCCGATTTTAAACGGTTCTGAGATCAAAACAGTTTTCATGGTATAACTCCTTTTAGGCATAGATAAAGAATCTTATAAAACAGAAATACAGATAAAAGTAAGCCGTAAAGCCTTAAACAGAACCGCCAATATAAGCAGGATTCCATACAACAGCAGTCTTCATAGGCGCATTTTTACTGTATATCCTGTTTTTGTAGGCATCTATCGGGTCGCTTGTAAACTCATCCTTATCGATAAGTTCAACTATCTCATTGTAACGGCTCCCTGCCAGCAGCTCAATGGCTTTTTCCATATGATCCTGCCGGAAATTGATCGACCCCATGATCAGGTGATTTTCAAAGCCAAAGGGCATCGTATCAAATGTGATCTTCGGACCGAGGGAGAAGCTGTTATATAGCCCGTTGCAGCCGAGTACGCCGTGCTCGAAAGCAATACGGTGTTCGACATTGCTGCCGCTGACACCGATAAAGGTGGTTGCCCTTCCGCCAAGCCTGTCCATGATAGCCCTGGCAAGCTCCTGCTCTGAGTCAAAAGTATTTTGCAAATATTCCGCCCGAGCCTGTTTCAGCGCAAACGAAACTTTAGGTGAGTCAATGGGACTTCTGGCAACAAACAGGATCTTCGCGTTTTTATGATTCCTGCTGATCAGGTCGCCGATAAACATTCCTGTAGTTCCGAGACCGAAGATGACTGTCCTGTCAAAAATTTCTTCCTTCGCTTTTTCGCGGGCAGCCTGTTCATCACAACTGTATTTGCGCATGGCAACGCGGAAATTATGCGCGGAACCTAAGTCCTCCATGCGTTCAAGCTGGAACAACATACAGGCGTAGGGGTCGGGAAATACCATTTTCTTCGCAAATTCCGGGTCGAGCTTTTGGCCATGAACATATCCATCCGGGATGTGCAGCAGCATGTCCGGATGAAAATACTGCTTATCCGCAAACAATCCGTCCGCCTTATCGCAGCCATACTCAAAATAGGTCTCGTCCTCGGTATATCTGGTGGGATCGTAGCTGTCACCGCCCCGGATGAGGACTATCGCAAAACGATTCTCTGAAGGAACCCAGACGATCCCCTCATGTCCGTTTATAAGCCTGTTTTTACCTTCAGGGAATTTAGCCGAAAGTCTTCCTTCGCTTCCCATATGCATCAGCTCGTTATCGGTGCCGCAGAAGCCGATCATTACCGGTTCGCATAGAATCCCTTCCTTCGGTTTCTCACCTCTGAGCCGCTGCCTTTTTACATTGGTGATCTCAACATCACCGTAAACGAGAGGTTTTTCCCTGTCATTTTGAAAATATGTGCCTTTTACCAGCATTGGTTGATATCCTTTCATGAGATTTCCGGTGCATCGTTTGTGAAACAATCGTACTGACACACTTTATGGTTAAGTAAACAGTATGGTTCTGACAGATGTCATCAGAACTTTAGTTTACCATCCATAGATGATACTTTCAACTCTATTTTTATGGGAATCGTAACAGACTGATTTTTAACAGCGCAGTTGACTTTATCGGCATTTTCGGGTAAAATAAACGTATGTAGCTGTTTTATGGAGGAATTCATAGCATGAATTTTCAATGTGCAGACCAGGGACTGATCCTGGTGATCAGTGCGACAGACAGCTTTCTGGCGAAATCACTCGTAAGCAAACTGAAGAGTATGGGCTTTGATTCGGAATTTTCACACGGAGAGATCAAGGAGATCGATAAATACCGCGAACATCTCGAGCTGATGATACTCTTTCTGGATGAAGCTATAGAAGGAATGTCCGATACCCTTATATATCTGAAGGACGTGGCGGGGGAGCTTGACCGCAAGATCATCGTGATCGGCTATGATGAAGAGCATGACATTGCCCGCAAGATCCTCGGGGACAAAGATATTCTCGAATGGTTCAAGAGGCCGCTCATCATGGACGATCTGCTCAGATGTATTACGAGATATATGGAGGACAATACCGGGGAAAACCGGAAAAAGACCGTTCTGATCGTAGACGACGATATCACCTATATGCGCACGGTTTATGAATGGCTTAAGGATTATTATCATGTAGGCATGGCGGCCAACGGGGTTCAGGCTATCGCTTATCTGACCAAGAATAAGGCGGATCTGGTGCTGCTTGACTATGAAATGCCTGTAGCGAACGGTCCACAGGTGCTCCAAATGCTTCAAAATGAATCCGAGACAGGCCATATTCCGGTGATGTTCCTTACCGGGCACTCAGATAAAGAAAGCGTAATGTCGGTTATCGGTCTGAAGCCTGCGGATTATCTGTTGAAAACTATAGACAAAAAGACACTTATATCCAAGCTGGATACATTTTTTGAAAAGATGGATTGATCGAAACGGCGGAGGAGCGGTAAAAAAACCGTTCACCGCCGTTTTGTGCGATAAGCGAATGCCCTCAGTGCAAGCTTGCTTGCAGACTGAGGGCTGAGTGAACGGTCATCGAGCGGACTTGTACGCGAGATGACTCATCGTATCGAGTAGTAGGGGGCAAGCCGCCTCCTACTCGATCGATAAAGGATATATATGCAAAATATACTTTCAGTTGAGAATATGCGCCATAGTGACGCAAACACGATCAGGACACGGACTCCGGGCAGGGAGCTGATGCTGCGGGCAGGGAGGGCCGTGTATGAAAATGTGGAATGGAAGCCGCCTGTAGCCGTAATCTGCGGCAGCGGCAACAATGCCGGAGACGGATACGTGATAGCCGGCCTGCTCTGTGACAATGGGATCGAATGTACGATAGTCCTGCTTGAAGACAGATTTTCCGAAGATGGACGGTACTACTATGAAAGCTGCCTGAAAAAGTCTATCCCGGTTGTTTTCTGGAAACCGGAGGAAGATGAAACGGCTGGAGAAGGCATCAGGAGCCTAAAAGGTTTTTCTACTATAGTAGATTGTTTATTCGGAACCGGGTTTAAGGGAGAGATAAAAGGTGTCGCAAAAAGTGCGACAGAGGCGATCAATTCGAGCGGAGCCTATGTAGTATCAGTCGATATCAACAGCGGGCTGAACGGTGATACAGGCTGCTGTGAACTGTGCGTACGCTCCGATCTTACTGTCTCTGTAGGCAGTTATAAACCGGGACATTTTCTGAATATGGCGAAGGATGTTATGAAACGCAGGATCAATTGTGATATCGGGATCGAACCGGTGGATAAACCATATTATCTGCTGGAAGAAGCTGATCTTAAGCCTTTTTTTAAAAAGCGGCCGGAATATTCAAACAAAGGAGACTATGGTTATATCGCGTTGATCGGTGGATCAAAAAGGTACAGCGGGGCCATCCGCCTTGCATATATGGCAGGTGCTGCGATGAGAGCAGGCGCCGGAGTGGTAAAGACGGCGGTACCATCGTCTCTGTATGAAGTGATCGCGGCCAATGTGCTGGAAAGCACGATGTTTCCACTGTCTGACAATGATGGGGAACTGACATTTTCAGAGAAGGAATTTGAAGAACTGATCAGGCACACTAAAACCCTGGCATTCGGAATGGGGATCGGAGTAACCGGGCAGACACAAAAGGCATTGGAATATCTGCTGGCAAACTACAACGGTAGAATGATCATTGACGCAGACGGACTGTCACTTCTGTCAAAGCTGGACCCGGACAGGATCAAAAACGCGGTTCCCCAACTTGTTCTGACGCCCCATATGAAGGAATTTTCCAGATTGTCAGGCAAACCGATAGAGGATATCCTTAAAAGTCCGATCAGTATCTCAATGCAGTACGCAAGTGATCACGGAGTGATACTGCTGCTCAAAGGACCCTCGACCATCGTTACGGACGGGGAAACAGTGTATATTACCGATGCGGGATGCTCGGGAATGGCTACTGCGGGAAGCGGAGATGTTCTGTCAGATATTCTGGCGGCGGTATGCGCGTATATTCCGGATATGTATGCACAGATGCAGGACAGTGCCAGCAGTATAACGGACAGTACGAATCGCGGTTTGATCGAAAGTGAAAACTGCGGGACATTCAGCGGTATCCCCGGCCGGGAAAGAGGTGACAGAGCCGGCTGCCTGTCCGGCAGCGATTCCCGCGGGAAGGCAGGCCTGCTCTTCTCAGCAGCAGCCGGAGCTTTCATAAACGGCAGGGCAGGCGAGCTGGCGCAGCGAAAGATCAATTCGGTCAGCATGATAGCCTCGGATACGGTTTCGTCGATCGCGGAAGTGATTTCCGGACTGCAATGAATAGTAACTCTTGCTTTATCCGTACATGTGTGGTAGAGTATCTATGTATGTAATTTTTCATGTTTGTTTTGGTTCTGCGTGCTTATTTTGGAAACACCGGAACTTAAAAAGTATTCGGAGGGGTTTATTATGGCGGATTGGATCGTGGTTGTAGATGACGATATGAGCAATCTGAAAATGGCCGGGCATATACTGAGCCAGAATAATATGAGGGTAAGTGCCTTAAAATCAGGCAAAGCGTTACTGGATTGGATCAAAGACAATGTCCCTGATCTGATCCTGCTGGATATACATATGCCCGAGATGGACGGGTTTGAGACATTGAGACAGCTTCGTGCGCAGCAGAATGAGAATCAAAATGAGATTCCCGTGATCTTCCTTACGGCAGATGAAGATCAGGAATCCGAGACTATGGGACTGCAGCTCGGAGCCATGGATTTTATCAAGAAGCCTTTTGTTCCCGATATCCTTCTGCTGCGGGTTAAGCATATCATAGAACTGGTACGCCTGCAGAACAATCTGTCCATGGAGGTCGAAAAGAAGACCCAGCAGAATGAACGTCTTTCCATACAGGTCGTCAGGACTCTGGCTGATGCCATAGATGCCAAGGATACCTATACCAACGGTCATTCGGGCCGTGTCGCTGACTATTCCCGCAAGATTGCCGCGAGGTTCGGCTATGACGACAAAAAGCTGTCAGACCTTTATATCACCGGACTGCTGCACGATGTTGGCAAGATAGGAATTCCGGACAGCATCATCAATAAGACCAGCAAGCTTAACGACGAGGAATACGAGATCATTAAGACGCATCCCGCCAAAGGCTGCAGGATACTTCAGAATATCGATGAAATGCCGCTGCTTTCCATCGGCGCGCATTGGCATCATGAAAGATTTGACGGCAAGGGGTACCCCGACGGGCTGTCAGGGTATGATATTCCTGAGGAAGCCAGGATCATTGCCGTGGCAGACGCGTATGACGCCATGACCAGTTACAGGAGCTACCGTGATGTGCTGCCTCAGGATGTAGTCAGGGCTGAGATCGAAAAGTGTAAGGGGACTCAGTTCGATCCTGTATTCGCCGATATCATGATCAGGCTGATCGACGAAGATAAGGAATACACCATGAGAGAGATGAGGAAGGTAACACAGTAAGCCGTAATACAGGTTTCATATGAGAAATTACCCGTACGGCAAAGGGGAGCGCTTCAATGGGGGATAAAAACAAACAAAACGAGAGGGGAATGATGGCACAGGTATCGATGGTTCTGGCGATACTTGTGTTCTCTTTTATCCTGATCCTGGAGGATGTGCTGCTGGACAGGGAACTGTGGATGGTTCCCGTAATGGCCGTAATGGCGGTCATAAGTATCATCATACATGTTTCCAGAGCATTTGAGAACAATTACAGAACATATATCTACGCTGCATTTCTGATGCTTGAGCTTTTCTATTATGCTACCAATTCAGCGACTGTTTATGATACTACACCTGTAGTCGTATTGCTTCTGGTGATCCTGGCCATGAGCGAGGACGTAAGGCTTCTGTACATTTGCATGATCGTGGGTTATTCCGGGATGATTTACCATTTGATCGTGCTGAGCAATACCAGAGGACTGGATTTCGATGTTTCCGCGGTGCTGCGTACGGGATTGTCATTCCTGCTGGTACTGTTCGCGGGTATTGTTGTCGTAAGGCTGATGAAGACCCAGTCCAGACAGCTGGAATCCTTTCAGGAGCTGCTTGATGAAGTTATTGAGGAAAACAAGCGCGCCAACAATTTCCTGGCCAACGTTTCACATGAGATCAGAACACCGATCAACGCGGTTATCGGTCTTTCCACAGTTTCGCTGAAAAAAGGTCTGGACAAAGAGATCCGGGGCAATATGGAATCCATCAAGAGCGCCGGATACAGGGTTGCAGACCAGATCGGAGATATCCTTGATTATACCGAGATAGACATGAGCAAGCTCTCGGTCAGTGAAGAAACCTACATGATATCTTCCATTGTCAACGATATTGTCAATCAGTCCATGACCATAAAGCCTCCGGACAAGGAGCTGATCTTTGACGTTGATTCGAGGATCCCGCAGATGCTCATCGGTGACGGCACCAAGATAAAAAAGATCCTGTGGCACCTTATTTCCAATGGCATTAAATTTACAAAAGAGGGCGGTGTTTACGTTCATATCTGGTCCATGCCCCGTGAATACGGTATCAATCTGTGCATGGAAGTGAAGGATACCGGTATAGGTATTACCGAGGAAGAGCAGGAGCGTATTTTCGAGAAATTCTACCAGACCGATTCGGGAAGGACGCGTACAGCCGGAGGTTTGGGACTAGGTTTGTCCATAGTACAGGGCTTTGTAAGGGCACTGGGCGGATTCCTGTCCATAGACAGCAAATACGGAAGCGGAACCTCCGTTAAAGTCAGTGTTCCCCAGAAGATCGAGGATCCCACGCCCTGCATGGGTGTCAGGAACAGCGAAAGCCTGTGTCTCATCGGATATTTTGAATTCAGACAGTTCACGATCCCTATGGTAAGGGAATTTTATCACAATATGATCAGGCATCTGACCAAGGGTCTCGATGTAACCATGCATATGGCGGCCAACGCGGAGGATGTGACCAGGCTGATCGGTGTCTACAATGTGACCCATCTGCTCATCGGCGCCGGCGAATACATGGCCAATACCGACTATATAGAGGCATTTACCGGTGAAATAGATGTGCTGGTGATCGCGGATGATGACTTTAAACCCAGAGCCGGCTCAAGCGTCAAGATCATGCACAAGCCGTTCTACTGCTTCCCCATAGCCAATATGCTCAACGCGGCGGCTACCAATACGGAGATCAAGGAGGATTACGCAAGGATCTACTGCCCCGGCGTGCGCGCGCTGGTAGTTGATGACGAGCCGATGAATCTCATCGTGGCTGACGGAATCTTCAGGAATTACGGTATGAAGGTGATCGGAGTATCATCAGGTCCCGAGGCGATAGATAAATGCCAGGAGGAGGATTTCGATCTGGTATTTATGGACCATATGATGCCCGGCATGGACGGTATCGAAGCGATGCACAAGATCCGTGCCAATGCGGCAAAACAGGGCAAGGAATTCGGCATTATCGCGCTTACGGCCAATGCCGTGTCCAGCGCCAAGGAAATGTTCCTGTCGGAAGGATTCGATGGTTTTGTACCCAAGCCCATAGATCTGGCAGAGCTTGACAGAGTCTTAAAGCGTGTACTGCCCAAGTCGGCGATAGTATATGAGGCTCCCTCCGAAATCGGGAAGAGCGAGGATACCGTAAGCGGCGGGTCTGACACAGAGGGCATAAAAAATACCGACATTGATGTCAACAAAAATGATACAGTCGAGCCAGATGCGGATATATCGGAGAAGCCCGATCCGAAGACTCACCTTTTTGAGGCGCTCAAATACGCGGGTGTGGATACCGCTTCCGGTCTCAATTATTGTCAGAATGATGCCGAGTTTTATAAGATCCTGCTGGCTCAGTACGGCAACGACTCGCCCAAAAAGATGGAGGAGATGGCCGTATTTTTCAAAGAAAAGAACTGGCCGGATTATGCCATCAGAGTGCACGGACTTAAGAGCACCTCAAAGATGATAGGCGCAAATGCCGTTTCAGAGCTTGCAAAGGAGCTGGAAATGGCTGCAAAGGTCGGAGACGGTGATGTGATCGAACGCAACCATGACCGGGTCATGAAGATGTACAGAGAGCTTGTCAGCGTTGTAGCTGAGGGTCTGGATCTGAAGCTGCCCGGGATCACGGGATCGGAAGAGGCTGCAGTGGATGAAGACGAAGTGCTGGAGTTCGGACCTGACGGAGCAGAAACTGAAAATGATGACGACGTGCTGGAATTTGCGCCTGAAGGGAGCACTGAAGAAGAAGCAATTGAATTTGCCCCGGCTGACAGTAATTCGAAGGGGGGTGAGCAGTCATGAAGAATGTATTGAACTTTATATTTAAGGTTCGCAGGAAGGATGCAGAGACGCTCAATACCCTGAAAGAACTGTATCGGTCATCGATGCGCACTACACTGGTAGTAATGGTCCTTATGTCCCTGGCAGAGCTGTTTTTCATCATCAGGACATTTATAGTCCCCGCGAATTACCGTGAATATCTGTGGAACTACCGCTGCCTGTACATAGCGCTCATAATGACATTGATGTCGGGATACGGGCTGCTGGGATTTATTGGGAAGGATTATGAGAAGAGATACCGGATACTGGCTATTTTCAATCCGGTAAGCGCCTGGCTGCTGTACGCATGGGCTCTCGGTATCACTTACCTGGATCTGTTAAGGGGACAAGTGGTCGATCCCACGCTGTTCATGACCATTATCCTGTGCGTTCCCCTGTGCCTGTATATCAATCCGCTTACATTTATCATCAGTGACGTTGCTGCCAATGTCATCATGCTGGTAATGATCCGGTGGGCTTATAGTGTAGCTGAGTACCGGGCGGTTTCAAGTTTTATGAATTTCCTGGTATTTGTCATAATACAGCTTACAGTCGGACTCGCCTTCCTTTATACACGATACACATTGCAGGATAAGATCCTCCAGTCGGAGATGCAGCAGAAAGAAAATGCGGAATTAAACGCCTCCCAGAGCAGGTTCTTCTCCAACATGAGCCATGAGATCAGGACTCCCATCAATACCATAATAGGTTTGAACGAGATGATCCTGAGGGAAGATATTTCGGACGAAGTAGCCGATGACGCCAGAAATATCCAGTCGGCGAGCACGCTGCTGCTCAATCTGGTCAATGATATACTCGATATGTCCAAGATCGAATCGGGCAGGATGGAGGTTACCAAAGTATCGTATAATGTGGGCAATCTCCTGTCCGAGATCGTAGGCCTGCTCTGGATCAGGGCAAAGGAGAAGGGTCTGAAGTTCCATGTGGAAGTAGATCCGAAGCTCCCTTCCCTGCTCAACGGTGACGAGGTCAAGATCCGCCAGGTACTGATAAATGTACTTACCAACGCCATTAAATACACCAAAGAAGGCTCTGTAACACTATCCGTACATTATGAGAAAACGGCGGAAAAAATGGCGATGGTCACCTATACCGTCAGCGATACCGGAATCGGTATCAAAAGAGAGAATATCCCGTATCTGTTCTCCGCGTTCAAGCGTGTTGACGAGGAAAAGAACCGCTATATCGAGGGTACCGGTCTGGGGCTTTCCATAGTGAAACAATATGTGGATCTTATGGGCGGCGAGATCAGGGTCAACAGTATCTACGGCCAGGGCTCGAGCTTTGTTATAGATCTGCCCCAGAAGATTGAAAATGAAAAGGCTGTCGGTGAGCTCAACTTTGAAGTACGTCATTCGATGAACGCCAGGACGCAGTACAAGAAGAAATTTGAGGCTCCTGAAGCCAGAGTACTTACCGTGGATGACAATGAGGCGAATCTGCTGGTAGTAAGCAAGCTGCTTTCAAGTACAAAGGTCCGCATGGATACAGCGATCAGCGGCGAAGATGCTCTGAAAAAGACTCTGGTTACCGCTTACGACCTCATTTTCATGGACCATATGATGCCCGAGATGGACGGTATAGAGTGCCTGCACCGCATAAAGGAGCAGGTGGGCGGCATGTCCAAGGAAGCCAAGGTAATCGCGCTTACAGCCAACGCCGGCAGCGAAAACCAGATCTTATATGAAAAAGAAGGCTTTGACGGATATCTTCTAAAGCCGGTTAAAGGCGAAGAGCTTGAAAATGAGCTGATGAGACAGCTTCCTCCCATTTTGGTCCATCTGTTTGACGCAGGTATGGAGGAAGCGGAAAAGATTGCGGCAGGCGAGCTTTCATCCCATAACAGGATCCCCATCATGATCACTACGGATTCGGTCAGCGATCTGCCCGTAAGTATGATCAAAGGGCGAAACGTGGGGGTATTGCCCTATCACGTGATCACCTCGAAAGGATTGTTCCTCGACGGTGTGGAAACCGGTGCGGACGGAGTGCTCTCGTATATGCTGGATTCCGGTGATTTTGCTCGTTCGGAGGCACCGTCGGTTGCCGAGTATGAAGCGTTCTTTGCAAAGCAGCTGACCGGGGCAAGCCATATCATACATATTGCCATGGCAAAACGCTCCAGCAACGGATTTGACCAGGCTACGGAAGCCTCAAAATCCTTTGACAATGTCACTGTAGTGGACAGCGGCCATCTTTCGAGCGGTATGGGACTTATGGTACTGGCCGCAAGCCGTATGGTACGCCAGGGTATGACCAGGGACGAGATACTTTCCGAGCTTGATATGCTGAAGACAAACATTCATACAAGCTTTGTCGTGGACAGTACGGATTTCCTGGCCAAGACCGGCCGTGTCAGCAGAAGCGTGAACCGCATCGCCAACGCGTTTATGATGCATCCCGTTATAGTGCTGAAGGACAGCAAGATGACTGTAGGCGGAGTATTTTTCGGAACCAGGGAGCATTTCTGGAAACGTTACATACGCAAATCCCTGGAAACGGTATTGCCTATCGATAAAAGGAGGCTGTTTATAACCTATGCGGGAATGAGCGCGTCAGATCTGCGTAAGATCGCGGAAGAGGTGCGTAAGAAGGTGGAATTTGACGAAGTGATCTTCCAGAAAGCATCTCCCGCTATCTCGGTCAACTGCGGACCCGGAACCTTCGGACTGCTGTTCCAGGTGGAAGGATAAAAAAAGGGGCTGTCGCATTAGATGATTAATCATCTGATGCGATGCCCCTTTTTATTTTGAGATAAGTAAATAAATTACAGAACTTCCTTAACCTTCTTTACCACGTTCTCGGCGGTAAATCCGAACTTCTCAAACAGCAGGTTCTGAGGAGCCGAAGCACCGAAACCGGTCATGGTAAGAGTTGCGCCGTCGAGACCGACGTACTTGCCCCAGCCGAAATCAGTAAGGGCTTCTACCGCTACTCTTGCGCGAACCTTCTTGGGAAGTACCTTTTCCTTGTAATCGGCACTCTGCTCTTCGAAAATGTCCATACAAGGCATGGAAACAACTCTTACATCGATATTTTCACCTGCAAGGATCTCCTTGGCCTTAACAGCCAGATTAACCTCGGAACCGGAAGCGATGATGATCGCGTCGGGAGTTTCCTTCTTGGAATCCTCGAGTATGTAACCGCCCTTTAAAGCTTCCTTGGAGGAACCTGCCAGCTGAGGCAGCGCCTGACGTGTGGTAACGATCGCGGTAGGAGTCTCCTTGGAGGTAACAGCGCTGTACCAGGCAGCAAGTGTCTCGGTAGCGTCAGCGGGTCTGAACATGTGGAAATTGGGCAGCGAACGAAGCATTGCGGGCTGCTCAACCGGCTCATGGGTAGGTCCGTCCTCGCCTACGCCGATACTGTCGTGTGAGAAGATCATCAGAGTAGGGATCCTCATGATGGACGACAGACGCAGAACGGGCTTGGTATAATCACTGAAAACGAAGAAAGTAGCGCCATATCCGCGCAGACCGTACAGAGTGATACCATTTGCGATAGCAGTCATGGCGATCTCGCGTACGCCGTAGTGGATGTTGCGTCCCGCGTAATCCTCAGGTGAGAAGAACGGAACTTCCTTCATATCGGAGATATTTGAGGGAGCAAGGTCAGCAGAACCGCCGAACAGGCCGGGAACCTTATCTTTGATACGGTTAAGGGCAAGTCCGGAAAGCTTTCTGGTTGCCTCGGGCTTGTCCTCGTATGCCCAGTAAGCTTCGTCGTTAATGAGATCCTTGGCAATATCGAGGTCAAGATCAGCCTCTATAGCCTTGGCATCCTCGGGATATTTTGCCTTATAAGCGTCAAAGAGCTTGTTCCACTCTTCCTCTGCCTTGGCACCGTTAGCGGCCAGAGCAGCATAGTTATCATATACTTCCTGAGGAACGAAGAAGGGCTCGGTGGAAGGCCAGTTGAGGTTAGCTTTAAGAGCAGCTACATTGTCATCACCTAAAGGCTCGCCGTGAGCCTTTGCGGTACCTTCCTTGGCGGGGCAGCCGCGGCCGATCTTGGTTTTGCACAGGATCATCGAAGGACGGGTATGGTCAGCCTTTGCCTCTTCCAGAGCCTTGGTGATCTGATCCATATTGTGACCGTCTTCTACAACGATAGTCTGGAATCCGTAGGCGTCGAAACGCTTAACCACATCCTCGGTAAACGCGATGTCGGTGGAGCCTTCGATGGAGATCTTATTGGAATCGTAGATAACGATGAGATTGTCAAGCTTTAAGGTGCCCGCGAGTGAGAAGCACTCATGCGAAATGCCTTCCATCATACAGCCGTCGCCGCCGAGAGCGTATACATAATGGTTGATGATGGGGAATTCGGGCTTGTTATATTTGGCAGCCATATGCTTCTCAGCCATAGCCATACCTACTGCCATAGCCATACCCTGTCCTAAGGGACCGGTAGTAGCCTCGATACCGGCGGTGTGCCTGTACTCGGGATGTCCGGGAGTCTTCGAATCAAGCTGGCGGAACTGCATCAGGTCTTCCTTCGTCAGCCCGTATCCGAACAGGTGAAGCAGCGAGTAGAGCAGCATGGAGCCGTGTCCGCCCGACAGAATGAAGCGGTCGCGGTTGCGCCAGTTGGGATTCTTCGGATTGTGATTCATCTCCTTGCCCCAGAGAACATACGCGATGTCCGCGCAGCCCAGCGGAAGCCCGGGATGACCTGATTTTGCTTTCTGGATACCGTCGGCAGCAAGGATACGGATCGCATTGGCCGACATCTGATCGATATTGCTCATAAAAAACGTCCTTTCTGTAGTGGATTTTGCAGGTACCGCGTATACGCACCATTGAAAAAAGCACAATTCCCGATACCCATGATTACCTAAATTAGATGATATCACAAATAATTGTAATCTTCCATATCAAATTGTGCTTTTTTATGAGCTTTTTTTTCTAATAGAGGGGGGCGGCGGAGTTAGTTACATAAATGATGTCATGTTATTAAGGGCTATAAGATTACGAAAGAAGTTCCAAGTAAATGAATATAAATCCGATATGTGAGTCAATTAGTCCTTCTTAAATCAAATTTGATACTACTCGTCCGATTAGCTGATATCGTTCATTTTTCTGGCTGTCAAATCCCTTCATGGTATTATTCTGTATTCTGAAGGCTTCAACGAGATCTTTTATAATACTGCTTTGCTCATCTGTCAGCCCATATGTAGGAATTGAGGTTTCTTTTTCCAAACCTGATAAATAATCCATAGAAACATTGAAAATCCGTGCAAATGCCTTTACTGTCTCAAATGTCGGACTCTGCAGGTTTTTTTCATAACGGCTGATGATTGAACTTTCTTTGTCTATTTTAGATGCAAGCTGACTTTGTGTCAAACCGCGTTGCTTGCGGAGTTTTTGAAGGATCATACCAAAATCATAAGCGTCATTCATATCAAAATCTTCTCTCATATTGAATAATTGGTGTATAAAAAACGGGCATTTAGCGACAAAAGGCCGGGTACATATCTTTGCATGAATTTGTATATTTATCAAATAATAGCACCACAATCTTGACATATAAGCAAGTTCTCTTTATAATACTTGATAAATATGCAGTTCATAATCGGTGATATTTGTAGGTTTATCAATTGTATATTTTGAGAATTATTATGTGTTTTTGAGAGCTTCTGAAACAAGCTGCGAAAGCAGACTAGTAATATGAGGAGGTAAATCTATGAAAAAAAAATTTAGAAAATGGTTGGCGTTTGCTTTGGCGTTTGTGCTCATGGCGGGGGTATTTTCTTCGATGGGCGTTGAAGCTAAGGCAATCACATTACCGGTGCCAAAGATAAAGGTCTCGCTGGGCAAGAACGGGACAGATGTGAAGGTGACTATCAATAAAACCAAGAATGCCGAGGGATATGTAGTGTGGGTCAAAGGAGATGTATCCTATGAGAATTATAAGGGAGTTGACTGGAATAGGAATGTGGACGATTATGTTAGGTATGCAGTCATCAAAAAAGACGGAACAAAGAAGAGAAGTCTGGTTTTGAAATCATTACCAGCTGGCAAGATATCCGTTAAAGTCTTTTCTTATAATGAGAAGAATTTTGGAACAATGACCTACAGCGCATTTAGCGAACCCAAGAGTGTCACTGTGACTAAGGAAGGGATGGGATATAAGACATCCTATGATTTCTCCAACGTAAAAAAAGGCAGTATCATAAAGTTTGGTACTTACGAACAGGACAACAACCTGTCTAACGGCAAAGAACCTATAGAGTGGGTAGTTTTAGATAAAACTAAAAAGAATATCTTTGTAATCAGCAGATATGCATTGGATAAACTTCCATATAACTATGAGGGAGTGGATATAGTCTGGGAGGATTGTACTCTTCGTAAATGGTTAAACGAGGAGTTTTACGAAAGTGCTTTCAACCAAGAGGAAAAAGATTTGATAAAATCTGCAACAGTTGAGAATTTCGATAATGCAATTTTTGATATAGCTGGTGGGGAAGACACAAAGGATAAGGTTTTTCTGCTGTCGCAGTTGGAATCAATAAATACGGATTTCGGGTTTGATTCTGATTACGATACATATGATGAAACCAGAGTGTGCGAAGCAACGAAATATGCTCGGAATTCAGAAAGTACGGATACCTGTAGGTGGTGGCTGCGTTCACCCGGCAACGGTGCTGGCAGTGCTGCGATAGTGTACGAAAGTGGCTTCGTCTTCTCTGTCGGCTATTATGTGGATACGGACATTGTCTTCGTACGTCCTGCCATGGTAATCACCCTGAACCCCTAAAATATCACTTGCCGGTGGAATAGGTTTAAAGGATTTAAAGGTTCTATTTCAAAAATAACTTATGAGAGCAGGGCTTGTATTGATGGTTAAAAAGCTTACTTCCCAAAGGAGATGAAGCATTTGGACAAGAAGTATCAATTAACTTTTTATAAAGCGGAATATGCCCAATATAACCGAATATTGGAGGATGATGATATTAGGAAGCAGGTTTCAACATTTCTGATTAAGTATATTTCCCTTGAAGCGTTCTATAAGAAAATGCTGATTACTATGAAAGAGAAGAACGGAAAAGTTTTGTCTAAGAAAGAAAAACAGCATTTATTTGTAAGCGTAGCGGATGTTAACAATGTACTTGAATATTTCGGTATTTCTTGTGATAAACAGCTGATTGAACGTATTTTCGGAAGCAATGATAAAAACTATATGGAGTGCTCGGTGAAAAAACTCAGGGATAGACTGGTTCATAATGTAAATGATAATGTATTGAGGGTTATAATAGAACGCTATGATAAAATCAATGAAGATTTGGATTTATTTGCAGGCATCTTGAATTAAACTATAATAATCATCCCGCTTATCGAAACAGAACCTGGCGATTGGCGGGATGATTTGATTTACACAGTGGTATCATAAAATGAAATTAAAGGCAAAAAATATAATCCGGTGGTTTTCCTTGGGAATTCAGTGTTTTGG
Source organism: Lachnospiraceae bacterium (assembly GCA_024698555.1). Classification (GTDB taxonomy): domain Bacteria; phylum Bacillota; class Clostridia; order Lachnospirales; family Lachnospiraceae; genus RUG11977. The sequence goes on along the minus strand of JAILRI010000076.1, from coordinate 2,778 downwards.
ATAGTTGCGAAAAAATACCCCGGCTTATGGTAAACCAGGCTGAAAGCGCGGTGGTTCCGTCTTCATATCGCACAGGGTAACTTAAGCTGGGGCTCGTGACGGACATATACCCTTCTGATTTCGTTTGTCCGACGGACCCGCGTTTTTAGCCGAAGTCGAGATCGCCGTCTAGAATCAGTTGTGCTCGAAGGTTCTCCTGAGAGCATTACTGATTCTTGACGGAAGCTTGACGTAGGCGTTGCGGCAGAAATCAGAAGGGTATGTGGCCGGACAGAGCCCCAAGTAACCTGGCTGCGATATGAAGATGGGGACCGCCGCACTTTCTTAGTGCGACCGCCCCTTTTTGTTTTGCAAATGATTGCGTTATCACGACCGGAGCAGCTTAAACTTCATCTGCTTCTGAAAGAATGCTCCGCCATAGCAAATAACCTGCTCGTCTATGGTAAAATATTTTGATTACTATTTAGGAAAAATATATTGCATTTATGTCGGTCTGCCGATATAATCTCTATATATCGGATATACGAAACGGAGGTGGGGTCCATGCTTATCAATGAAGAACTTGAAAGGCAGAATATGACAAAATATCGTCTGAGTAAAGAGAGCGGAGTGCCGCATACAACCATCATTGATATATGCAGCGGAAAAGCCGAACCTAAAAAATGCGCTGCAGGGACGTTGTATAGAGTTGCGAAGACGCTGGGGATTACAGTTGAAGATATTTTGCAGTCCGCCGTGCAGGAATACAGAAGTTCGTTTGAGACATTTAAGAGCAACACTTGTCATCAAGTAAAAGACATGGGCGATATGGAATTCATAATAGATGTATTAAAGAAGGATGAGATCAGGATATTCTATGATAAAGGGTGGTATCCGGAAGCACTGTATCTTCTTGCGATGGTAGATTATTTGTCTCGTATCAATGAATTGCCCCTTTGTACAAAGTACAATGACATACGAAATCGACGCCTCGAAAAACCGATTTATCCCACAGGAGTCATATTAAGCAGTGAAGTGTTAAAGTCTCAGGAACCACTTCGACAAGCTGAACGGGATTCTATCCCTGAGTTTAAAAGATTAAATATCTACGAGAGCGAGGTAAGGAATGTTGTCTGATAAACCATTTACGAAAGAAAATCTTGACCACTACCTTAAGGAATTGGCAAAGGAATTTCGAAAGCAGAATGGCAATAAGATGACGGCAGAGATAATCCTTATCGGGGGAGCATCCGTAGTGATCAATTATGGATTCCGAGAGATGACTTATGATATGGACGCAATTATAAATGCCGCATCATCTATGAAAGATGCTATAAATACGGTTGGGGACAGATATGATCTTCCGAATGGCTGGCTTAATACGGATTTTATGAAAACGTCGTCGTACACTGTGCGTATCAACCGGTATTCCGAATACTATAAGACATATTCCAATATTGTGACCTTCAGGACAGTAAAAGGTAAATACCTGGTTGCGATGAAGCTTATGTCCGGTCGTCAGTATAAATATGATCTGTCTGATGTCGTAGGAGTGTTATGGGAGCAGGAAAAGAAACACGATCCACTTACCATGGATATGGTAAAAGAGGCCGCAGTAGAACTTTATGGATCATATATGGCTCTGCCGGAATCTTCACGTATTTTTATTGAAAAAGTAATGGGTGAGCGTAATTACGAGCAGCTCTACAAGCGAATCAGGGAAGAAGAAAAAGAAAACAAAAATATTCTTTTGGAATTTCAAGAAGAATACCCGGGTGTTACCAACACTGATAATGTTGAAGAAATAATAGCAGCAATCCGGAAAAAACAGGGAAAATAGAATTCGCAAGTCAACAATGAAGTGAGGAGAGCACATTCAGAGGGCTTTTTTATGAATGAGAAATGATAATCTTCAAAGTCAGGGAGAAAAAAGTTGAAATATACAGACGCTTCTGTTAAAATCATATTTGCGTCTGTTCGTCCGGACCGGCGTATACACATTGGAAACATAAACGGAGGATTAAGAAATGAAAAAAGTATTGGCACTGTTACTGGCACTGGTTATGGTATTTTCACTGACTGCCTGCGGCGGAGCAAAGCTGTCTGCCGGCTCTTATAAGCTGACCAAGATGATTGCGGACGGAGAAGAGCAGGATACGGATTATATCCAGCAGCTGGCAGCTGAAGGCGTATTCTTTGCCGCACTGGTTATCAATGACGATAAGACCGCAGCTCTTAAGATGTTCGGCGAGGATGACGAGAAGCTTACTTTTGATGGAAAGCAGTTTACAGCTGATAATGGCGACAAGATCAATTATACCGTAGACGGCGATAACATCACACTGAAGGATTCTTCCACTTCGATGATCTTCAAGAAGATGACCGATGCGGAGAAAAAGGAATTTGACAATCCCAAATCCGATGAAGAGCTTACCAACATCATGATCAAGGTGCTTCAGGATATGGGCGCCCTTGAATGATATATCCGTGGCTATTCGGGCTTGGCACAAATAGCAGTGTGAAAAAACATATATCAATGTGATTGAATGAAAAAGGGCCGTCGCACCGGGAAAGTGCGGCGGCCCCATGTTTATATGTGCGATAAGCGAGAGGGCAGTTTCAGAAGTGTACTTCTAAGAAACTGCCCCGAGCGAACGGTCACCGAGCGAACTGAAAGTTCGCGGGCTTGTGACAGGAGCCGGCTTGCCGGCTCTCGGTGTCCAATCGGATCGAGCAGGAGGCTAGTACATCGATTCTTAAATAACTGGACCGAATGCTTGCCTGCTTATCCCGATAGCA
>JAILRI010000072.1 GCA_024698555.1 Lachnospiraceae bacterium | reverse complement strand
AGCCAGGATCAAACTCTCATGTTGATATCTTTGATTCCCAGGATAAGCTGGCCCTACCTCTCTCTTGTAGAGTAAGGTCTCTTTTCCCGTTTTACTGTCTTTTTAGGGTTGCAGATTTCTCTGCTTTGTTCTCAAAATTTTAAAGGAAATTTCAAGGTTGTTCTATTATTTGGTTGTCAAGGTTCTAAACCGCCGCTCCCTTTAAGTCCAAACAAAAAAGCGCTTTCGGAAGTCAGCAAGCAGTATTATATCACCCGCAACCCTCCGTGTCAACTACTTTTTTGCTTATTAAGAGTAAAACTTTTCGATGGAATTGGGGGTATTTTTCTGACAATTCATACAATTCGTTCTTTTTCACTTTTATTTGAGCATACCTCTGAATTTGGTTATGCCCATAAGTATCAGATTATGCTTGTAAATAAACGAAAGAACCGGATTGGCTGCAACCTGACTGCTTATGGAAATACCCAGCTCGGAAGTGGATAATGCCATGAGGATCACGCCCAGGATCGACAGGATCAGATATGCTTCGATCAGCCCCGCTATCAACCCCAGCGTCTTATTTGCGGTATTTAATACAGGCAGCTTTGCCACCAGGTCGAGTACCATCGACACTATCGCGATAATTACCAGCAGGATCACAAAAGTAATGATGAAGGCCACACAATTGATAGCCATATCAGTCAGTCTGTCTACAATGGCTTTATTTACATTTTCCACCGCGTTATCTACTGCCTGTGACACGGCATCATTGCCTTCCAGTACATAATTTTCTACCTTGCTCGGCAGTTTTAATCCTTCAAGATAGTCATCAAGCCTGTTGTTACCCGCATCAAAATTGACATGCACATGCTCGGCGATCTTTGAATTAAACGCATCGTAAATACTGGCATTATTACGCATCAAAGCCGCCACATACGGGGATATGAGAACAGTCAGGATAACCGCGACAAACATACCGCAGAAATCAAACACCGTCTTGATAAACCCTCTTTTTAATCCAACTATGGCACAAGCGGCAAAAATGACCACACTGATTATAAACGCAGGCGTAAGCCATGCATTATCTACCCATGTATTCATATCAAAAGCCCTTTCAGCACTTACTCTTTTTCATCTTTCACGTCCGGAACAGCTTCTTCTTTCACTTTCGAATCCTCCCGGAGTGTACGCAGCCGGATCCTCTCGGTTTTTTCCTTTCCGGCCACCAGATATTCGGATTTACCGCTTCCGGATATCATCATACAGATATATTCATCCATTCTGGCGCGGAACTTTTCTTTACCGTTGGTTTTATATATCACACACGAATCACCCGATGTCAGTATCAGTTCATCCGATTCCAGAGCCATAGTATCAAAACTCATGCTGGTAGCGATCTTCGCCATGCTCTTGCCGTCAGTCCCGTAAATATCTATCCTTATAGCCCCGTCGGCATCTTTCGAGCTTATCGCAAAGCAGCCGTTTCTGTCGCAGATCGACGATATACCGCCGGGATACTCCAGCGATCCGGTCTTTTCGGGAACCTCCCGGAATTTGTAAAGATCACATCCTCCGGAATAAAAAACAGCTGCGTTATTATCTCCCAGAAACCGTACATCCGCTATAATATTGGCATCATAAGAATAACTTCCGACAATTTTATCGGCATAATTCTGCCCCACATCTCCGAAATTATAAAATGTAAGCCAGCTCTTATTTTCCTGCCCTACCTCCAGATATGAAGTAATTAATTTGGTTCCGTCGGGTGACAGGTCAAATGTGATAGGAAAGCCAGCTTTTTTAACATCCGTACGCATTTCCAGAAGCATGTTGCCGTTAATATCATACAGAAATATCTGATCCGATATTCCCTCATTGGTACGAATAGCGGTCACTCCCTGCGACGCGATCCTTACCTCCGTGATCTCCCCCGATACATTAAAAGAATAATTAGCCCCGCTGCCATCACTTAATGATACCGTCTGTCCGCCTCTGTCGGCAAATACGGCATAAGCGCCGCATGCATCCGCGATCGGATCACCCAGATGATAACTGATCTTCCATATCAGGCTTCCGTCATGGGAATGTCCTTCTGCGCCATCATGATTGTAGGCAATAAAACCGCCATCTGTTTTCAGATACCTTGCATCTTCGATACTGTCCGCGGCTGAAACCACCTCCCAGGAGGAATATATCCTGCCTTTGTTTACCGCAGCATATACTATTACCGCACAGATTGCGCCTAAAAGCAGAACAATGACGACAACCGCGATCCTGCTCTCAAAAGGTCGTGATTCTTCCATTTATGAATAACCTCCGTACAGCGGCTAAAAAATCACCCCTGTGCAGTATTTTTCACCGAAGCTGAAGCACCGGTCTGTTTTCTGTAAAACTCCAGCGCCTCCGCTATATTTTCTGCATCATTGCTGTTTATGATCTCAATAAGACTGTCGATCATCCCGGGAGTTAAGTTTTCCTTCCCGATATAAGCCTCATATCTGCTGGAAATATCCAACGATGCGGCCTTAACATTATTTTCAAGCTGCCTCTGTTCATCATAGGCCGCTTCATTTTCGGCTTTCATCTGTGTGATGGAATCCATGTATCTGGCCTTGATCTCGTTTGTTATCGCAAGCTTTGTATTGTTTTCGAATTCGGCCAGTGCCTGTTTCTTCTGCTCGACAAGTCCGTTTACCTGTCCGTCCAGCTCTGCCAGCTCCTGCTCGAATTTTTCCAGTCCATATCCGCTTTCATCTTTATCGCTGCGGATGGATCTGGTCATCTGACCGATACGCTTTCTGACATTCCTGATCTGGCCCCTGATATTCCTCGCCTGTTCGAGTGCCTGCAGATGCTTATTTCTGACTGATTTGTAGATCATCATGAAAATCGTCATCCCGATAACCAGAACTACAGCATACAGGATCACCGCCATCCACCACTTATGCAGATTGGCGGGAAGCAGCACAAAAATACCGGCCGGAAGCGCAAGCAGGATAATGATCGAGATCAGTATCACACAGAAATCTCCGACATGCTCCGGCAAAAACATCGAAAAGAAATAATCCGTATTAAATATGCCCGGAATATGCTCCCGGGTAAAAATGCCCTTCAGATCAGCCTTAAGCCCACGTACCTGCTCCCGCATATAAGAGGTTTCATTGTCGATACGTTCAGAAACCTTGCTGTCCTTGAATTTATCCTTCTTTGCCTTTACGCGCTTAATGCGATCCCTGGTTCCCGCCAGCTGTTCGTCATAGGTTTTTTCCACCTCAGCCTGACGCTTGGAAACAACCGATGTTATCTCGGTATCCATCGCTTTCTGCTTTGCGGCGATATCTTTTTCAAGTGTTTTCTGTTTTTCACCGAGCTCGGCGATCCTTCCCCTGACATTTTCGACAGCCAGGATACTGGCCTTTATCTCATTGAGAACATCGACTCCGCCGTTTAGAATGTTATTATCTTCTCCCATGTTTTTACCCCGCCATGATTCGGAAATATAAACTATTCACTTCGTTCGAGCAACTATTCGTAAACCCCGCCCCGCATCCGGAACCGGCAATCCGGTTCCTGTCGCAGGCCGCAGGCAATGACTATCAGATGAAACCATCGATTACAACGGTGTCCTTCCGTCAAGTGCCTTAAGTAAGGTTACTTCGTCAATGTTTTCCAAGTCACCCCCAACAGGTATGCCGCTGGCAATACGACTGACTTTAATGCCCGCCGGTTTGACCAGCTTGCTTATATACATAGCCGTAGCTTCACCTTCAAGAGATGAATTGGTTGCAATGATCACTTCATCAACATCCTGCTGCAAACGCAGCAACAATTCTTTCAGCCTGATCTCATTCGGTCCGATCCCGAGCATGGGTGAAATAGCTCCATGAAGCACATGGTAAACTCCTGTATATTTACCCGTTTTCTCATAAGCCGCCAGATCTCTCGGGTTTTCTACCACCATTATGATCCGTTTATTGCGGGAATCACTCGCGCAAATAGGGCACAACTCACGGTCTGTAAGGTTAAAACATTCCTTGCAGTAGCAGACGCTGCGCCTTGCGTCGGTTATGGCGTATGCAAGCCCCTCCGCCTGTTCCTGCGGCATATTCAGTACATGAAATGCAAGTCTTTGAGCGGATTTGCGTCCTATACCGGGAAGCCTCGAAAACTCTTCGATCAGTCTGTTAATCTTTTCACTGTATAATTCCATTTTAAAGGTCAGAACAATCCTCCAAGCCCGCCAAGTCCGCCGGCACCGCCCAGCGCGCCGGAAAGAGCGCCAAAGGCTTCGGCCTGCTCATCCTCCATCTTTCTGAGTGCTTCGTTGGTCGCGGCAACGATCAGATCCTGGAGCATCTCGATATCATCGGGATCAACCACTTCTTTGGAGAGAACTACCGACTCGAGCTCTTTCTTTCCCGAAACCCGTACAGTCACCGCTCCGCCGCCGGCTGACGCCTCCCATACCTTATCCTCAAGCTCCTTCTGCTTTTCCTCCATTTGCCTTTGCATGCGCTGTGCCTGCTTCATCAGGTTGTTCATGCTGCCCGGCATAGCGCCTCCGGGAAATCCTCCTCTTTTAGCCATAAATCACTCTCTCCTTGTATAATAATGATGTCAGGGTCAGATAATACCTGCCCCTAACATATGACGCGCAGCACGCACACTTCATGTGCACTGTGCTGCTATCATAACATTTTACTGTCTCTTAATAACCTTAAGACGTTCCAGCAGATCATCCGTCTGCGTATCATCTCTGTCTCCCTTTTTGACCACTTCCACATCCAGGCTGTAGCCGAACACATCCATTATCGCTGCTTTTATGGCGTCGGTATTGGGATTCTCGCCGCCCCCCGTGATCATATTGTTGGTAATAAGACTGATCTTCTCACCATCATCGGTAGAAAGCACGGAAGTTTTCGCGGTAACCTTTATCCATGGATCCTTTATCTTCTCGATCACATAATTCCAGTTTTCCACGACCTCCTTCAACCTGTCGGAGATCGGTACGTTGTTTGCGGCTGCCAATGTCTCATCCGGTCCGCCGGGATCCTCAGGGGAATGCTCCGGATCCTGCGCGGATGACCGCGCGATCACGCCCGATTCAAGCTGCTTCTCTATATTGGCAATGCGATTGATCAGAGAATTCACATTCTTATCACTGCCCCTGTCCATCTCCGGTTTGCACAGCCGGATAAGCTCTACCTCCACCAGCAGCCTTTTCTGAACCGCATATCTGAGTTTATTGGACAATTCGGATAAAACAGTGATATATCGTATAATGATCTCCTCTTCGAAGATCGCTGCTTCCTGCTTCATCAGTTCGATATTCTCGGATGAAAATTCCAGTATGGATTCCGGATACTTCACAGTCCTAATAATGAGCAGATTCCGCAGGTATCCGGCGAAATCACCGACAAACTGGGTCATTTCCCTTCCCTGCAGGGCTATCTCATCAAGAAGCTCAATGCACTTATTGACTCTTTGGTCATTAATATATCTCAATAATTCGGCAAATACTTCGATATCGACGGATCCCAGCACATCCAGAACCTTGTCATAGGTGAGCTCCTGCCCCATGTATAATGCAAGGCACTGGTCAAGAAGGCTTTGGGCATCACGCATGGACCCATCGGCTGCTTTCGCGACATAACGCAGCGCTTTTTCTTCGGCCTTGACGCCTTCTTTATCCATCAGCTGCGACAGCCACTGTGTGATGGTGTCAACACTGATACGCTTGAAATCATATCTCTGACACCTTGACAGTATCGTGATCGGCAGTTTGTTAACTTCTGTGGTGGCAAGTATAAAGATCACATATGAGGGCGGTTCCTCAAGGGTCTTCAGCAGCGCGTTGAAGGCGCCTACAGAGAGCATATGCACCTCGTCGACTATGTAGACTTTATACCTGCCTTCTGCCGGAGAATATTTGACTTCTTCTATGATATCGCGGATATTGTTGACGCTGTTATTGGAAGCGGCATCTATCTCTATCACATTCATTGAAGACTGTGTATCTATCGCCCGACAGACATCACAGGTACCGCAGGGACTCCCGTTTACGGGCGAAGAGCAGTTCACCGCTTTGGCGAACAGTTTCGCCACCGAAGTCTTTCCCGTACCCCTCGTACCGCAGAATAAGTACGCATGACCGATACGGTTGGCATTTATCTGATTCTTAAGCGTTGTGACAATATGATCCTGTCCCTGAACCTGGTCAAAGCTCGAAGGGCGGTATTTCCTGTACAATGCCAGATATGACATCTTAAGCCTCCGCTAATTATACTTCATAAACACAGTGATTGCAAGCATCATGAGCACTTACTCAAAACGGAACATCTGGTCAAATTTTCTCAACAGCTTAAAATCGCCCTTGCAGGTGATCTTTGAAGACATGAACGCTCCCTGAAAGGTTGCCCTTCCTTTAGTTATGGTATTGATGGTCTCTCTGTTGGTCGTAGCCGTAACATCGGGTTTTTCGGCTGTTCCGTACTTGCAGTTGAGCGTCTTGCCCGATATTTCTATCACCAGCGCGCGGGACGTATCCGTCATCCGGATCAGATATGTGGCATTAAAATCATCCTCGGGAGCAATAAAGGCGTTCTTAAACTCTTTGATGAATTCATATCTGTCTGCCTCTTCATCCTGGGCAAGAAATCCCTTATAAAGCTGAGAAAGCTCTTCAACATCCTTCTTTTGCTGCTCTACGAAAGTATCATCAGATACATATATAGACAGCTGTTCACTTTCCTGAGGTGTCAGCTCGATCGAAGTCGCAGCCGTATGTCCGGCATTGGCATCGGGATTATAGCTCGAAGGAAATACCGCCATCTTCTGGCTTATGGTCCTGTATACGTCTTCAGCCTTTTTCTCAATGAGTTTTTTGTAGGCCTCGTTGTTTTCAAAATCAACATTGTTCTCAACATATGCGGTTATTCCGGGCGCAGTAAAGCCCCCCAGCGTTTCCCATGCCTTGACCAGGGTAAAGAGCGCTTCATGTTCACCCGCGGTAGTAGAGACAACCACAGGAAACATAAACAGTCTTTTGAGCTTATTCTTATCGGCATAGAGCCAGCAGGAATCAAGAAACTGCTGCATCATGCCTCCGATACCGAACCACTCGACGCTTACAGCCAGTATCACGGCATCCGCGTCCTTCAGGGTATTGGCAAGCATGGCGATACCGCTCTTCTGCTCGAAGATATTGTACCTGGTCACTGTAGCCCTCAGTTCTTCCAGAACCTCGGTCATCTTTTTGAGGACATACTGCGTGGGGTCATCTATGAGTCCTCTCCCCCCATAATAGATGTTGACCTTCATACTCCGGCCTTTCGTTTATCATAAAGAATCATTGCGCTTAACACTCCAAAAAGCAGCCCTCCCAAGTGCGCTGCGTTATCAATTCCCGAACTGGTAAAACCCTCATAAACCGACAGCAGAATGAAAAGGATCATCCGCCGTGTACTGACACCCTCAATATGTCCCCTGTTAGCTATAGCAAGCCAAAGCAGCGCTCCTACCACTCCGAAAATGGCACCGGATGCTCCTACACTGAAAACCATGGTTTTTTCGGCGACAGCTTTAAAGTACAGCCATCTGTTATAGTAAACCGAGACAAGCGCCGCCACAAAACCGCTTGCGGCATAGTTCACCAGATACCTGAAACCTCCCAAAGCCCTTTCCACTGTCCCTCCCACAAAAAACAGGACGAACATATTACTGAAAAGATGCACTATCCCACCGTGCAGGAACATATATGTCAGAGTCCGGTAATACTCTTTATCCTCAAGTACCAGTTTCCAGTTAAGCGCAAATTTTTCATCCAGGATCCCGTATCCGTTTCTTTGATACAGGATCTCTCCCAGAATAAACACCAGAATGCAGCCTAAAATAACGCAAATATTACAGGGCGCCAGATATTTTTTCATTTCCGAGAAAAATTCTTTCATAACATATCCGGCTTAGCAACTTTTTTCGTCAACAAGTATACAACATAATCACGTCAGTTGCAATAATAAATACATTTCCCTATGCGCAGTTCATCTCCTCTTCTGACTTTTTTCGGATAATGGGGTGCCAGTCTCTCACCGTTTACATAGGTTCCGTTTGTCGAATTCAGGTCCGAAACGGTAAAGTCTTCTCCATCACGGTCTATCTTCATGTGGAACCTCGATACTCCAACCTGGGATGCCATACAATAATCACAACGCGACGCGTCTTTCCCGACAAAGAAAGGAAAATGGCTGACATTAATGGGTGGATCGGTGTCTGAAACCAGGGAAAATGCATATCCTACTCCTTCACCTCCATAAAGAAGCACTGTTTCCTCTTCGGCCTGTTCTCTGGCAGAACGGAATTTTTCGGATATCTCCTTTGCAAATCTGCGCCATATCCTCTTTTCTGCTTCAAATCCGACTGCCGCCAGAACAATAAAGGCTAAAAATGCTTTAACCGTACCAAAACGTCCGGTTGAGCCGGTAAATACCCCGCTTCCGGCAAGCGCAGCATAAACAGCTGCAGCCGCCAGAGGTATCAGAATACTTATCAGCTTAAGCTTCAGGGGACTCTCTGACACTATCGTTCCGATCGGAAGAACTTCTTCGCCGCTTTCCGAAGCAACGGAACTATCCCGGTCATCTGACGTACGCGGCTGTACGTCAGTTGCCTTTTGAGGCAGTGTGTCAGCTGAAATGTGCGGTGTCAACGGTTCCCTCTTTATTTCGATCATATTTTCTCCGCCGGAACGGCTGTCAGTCTGGGGCAGGTTCTTTTCATCCCCCATGCCCACCAATGTATTCATCAGATCCTCAAAAGTCGTCCCCGCTTCTTTCGTACGCATATAAAAACCGTATACCGACAAAACCGCCGCCTCATCCGCGTAATCCACTTCATTCATAAGATACTCGGCAAGATCTCTGAGCTGAAGACGCAGGTTCTCGCCGTATCCCGGATAGTACGCCATGTATACGTTTTCGTTTTTATCAATAAATACACTGTCCGGGCTGACTATATAGTCATCTTCGGCCAGCATAAATTCCCTGCCCCTTGTCACTATGGCAAGAATGCCTTTCAGCAGCCTGTCCAACGTGCTTTTCCCCGGCTTTTTCCCCTCACAGTGTTCAGATAATGAGATAAGGTTTTCAATATCATACTCATATACCTTATCACCGGCTTCAGTCCGTATTTCAAAGGGGATCATTCCGTCTATCCGGTTATGTAAAAGCATCTGTTCCCTGAAATCCGTTGAATCCTTTTCCTCCTCATCCTCTCTGCGAACAGTCATTATCTGATGTCCAAGATCCCTTTCCTGCTCAATCCGAATCATCCTTTGCCGCCTCCTCTCTCGCCAGCATTTTTTTCGTTACACTCGAAATCCTTTTTATCTGCGCCCGGTCATAGTATTTTTGCTTTTCCGATATGTGTATGGTCTTCAGTCCCAGCGTAAAACGCCCTGTGAGCCCGCCTTTGGGTACCTTAAGGTTCAAACCTCCGATTATGGAAACGGTGCCTTTTTCCAGCGTCATTGTCCTTTCGTCAAGTCTGCAATAAGGATAATCCCTGATATATCTTTCAAGATGATCCCCCGGTATGACATCTTCAGTAAATCCGCCTGTGACCGTAAAGTACTCCAGCGCCTTTTCAAGCGCCATATCAACATCCGCTTCCAGCTTTATCCTGGCATACATAAAAAACAGAAGCCAGATATAGGCTATTATGATAAATATGATCACCGGAAAGATAAACGCGGCCTCCACTGTCGCGGAAGCGCACAATTCCTTTTCGGTCATACTCCTTATATATCTTTTCATACATTTCATATCCATACCTCTGACATACCGGGAGCAGCTGTAATACTCCTGTCATTCGATGATCAGCACGCACACTTTGTGAGTAATCCGGAGCAGCACAGCCGCTCCGGTCGTATACGCCGCTATAGTATTTATACCATCACAACATCCCTGCTGCCAGGCTCATCACATATCCCAGAAAGATGAAGGGCACAAAGGCGATCCGGCTCTTTTTCCCCAGCCTGCCTGTAGCAAGCATACCCGCGGAATATACCGCCCCCAGTAAAAACGCCAGCATTACGACCGGTATCAGTGATTCGATTCCGGCAGCTGTTCCGCAAATACAAAACACAAAAGCATCCCCCTTTCCTATCTTCTCCCCTGTCACATGTGCCAGTAATAAAAATATCAGCCCTACTGCCGCTCCCGCGGACATAAGTACCAGCTCTCTTACGATCCCTCCCGGATCGCTCAATGCAGTAAGCCGCCATGCAAGAGATACCGCTATCGGTATCAGCCCGCACAGTAGCAGCGAGACTTTCAGTTTTCTGTATATCAGGTCGGTTATCGCAGCTGCTGCCAGATAAACCGCCAATACCGCTTCCGCAACATTCATTCACTTACTCCCGAAATCGATCGTTTTCGATGATCGACACTCAATTTCCTTTAGGCATGCACCTCTTGCAGGGACGGCGCGTCCGACTGGCTTCACTTAACAGAATTTCTGTGATCGTGCGCTTTAACCCCCCGCATTCCCTGTTATAATGATATCTGTCGCCGTCCTTCGAGATAAAGACTGTATCCGGCTTCTTTCCCCTGGCACATCTTTCGCACTTATAATATCTGCCTCCGGCGATATTCCGTTCTTTCGGCACATCGTCTATGGAACAGCTCCTGATGACCAGCTTAAGGCACGGACAGGCAAGCGACTGGTGATAGACCTTTTTCTCCTCGGTGATATAAACGATCCTGTCGTCACCGTTTCCTTCCGTATCCTGAACCTCTTCAAGCATTGACGGCACTTCAAGTCCTGTAAAATAACGGTATTCCAGTTCCTGCTCTATCGGAATCTTCCATGCGCCAAATATGGAAACCGGCAGTTTCAAACAATATCCGCACCTGATAAGCACTGTCTCGCTATCTGAGTACAGGATAGAACCGTAACAGTTTATCCCGTTCTCACCGTTATAAATGCCTGACAGCGCAAAAGGGTACTTCCTTATTTCATTTTTGACAAGGTTTCCCAAAACCACGGCATCGGCGGCATTTTCCGCAATCCCCGCCAAAGTCGGCCCTTCAGGCGTGTTTTCTGAAGCATTCCCGGAAAAGCCGTTCAGAAACGAATCTCTTTTATCATCTGCCAGTTCTACGATCTCCGGATAAGGACTCAAAGCCCTTACAACAGACAGCATACTTTTCTGTACCGCATATTCGGCATCCAGATATCTGAACATGAAGCACAACGCAATGACCGCAAATATAAAGATCGGAAGAACCAGTCCTGCTTCTACCGTTAAGGAAGCTTTTAAGCCACTATGCCTTTTCAAGCCGAAACCTCCCCAAAACATATATTCATTATCAATGAAGCCGTGGAAAAAGTGCCTGACAAAGCCTGTATGCTTTTAGAACTAAATTATCTCGCGGAGTGATTATGTATTAGGGCTCATAATATTTTTGGGCAGAATATGCAGTATTCTTTTTACCCGTTCTGCGGTCAGGCACATGTTCCACGGCTCCATCTCATGTATATAACCTGAATCAGTACTTCATCTTTTGCCCGACTTGCATTTCATATCCTCCGAATCCGATAAACCTGAAACCCGTATTAAAAACAGCTTTCACGGAAAAACCGTCTATACATCCCGACAGCAGAAAATCCTCATCATATTCATATCTTAGATTCTCCTGTATCAGGTCCATTCCCCTGTAGCAGGCAGCCCTGTGCTTATGCAGCATCATAAAGATCATCAGATACTCCCTGTATCCTATCCCCTGCTGTGTATCCGTGAGGTTTTCCGCTTTCTCATGAACCATGCCGGATGAAAAGGAAACCAGTTCCCTGATATCCAGACAAAAGCACTCTCTGCAGGTGATAACGGGGATCTTTTTCCCCATCGTCAAAGCAGCCACTTCTATTACTGCCTGTTCATATGCCCAGACAAACAATATGAGGTATTCGATCATTTTTATCAGAAAGGGAAGGCCTGTAAATCCAACCGCCAAAACAGCCGCTGACTCCGCTTTGGCCGTAATCTCCCTGTCAGACATGATGTAGAGGATCGCCGAAACAGTTCTGAGCAGCAGCAGTTCTGTTAAAAAGCATGACAGGTTATCCTTGTCGTTATCTTTACCGCAGACTATATATTCCTGTTCATACTTAAGTACCGTATCCTCCGCCTCAGTCTGATCCGTATAATCATCGAAATGATCATGAAGATATATGATCGTCAGTCCCTTATTGACAGCATTATTGCCGCCTTCATCCGTCCCGTCATGGTCCGTACCGGCTTCATCGCCCGTAGGCCCCTGTTCCCCGGTATTTACGGACGATATTTCATCAAGCGCGGAACCGCCAATAACCCCTGACATAGTGCCGGCACCATCGTTTGGATCTTCAGATGACGGATATCCATCCGCTCCGGTACGGATATCCTCTTCCATGGTATCAAGACGGCTGCTCGGCAGTAATACTGTTTCAATACTGTTTTCAGACACCTCTGCCTCGTCCCCGAGGATAAGGTTCAATAAACCGTTTTCCAGATTTTCAAGCAGATTACCCGCAAACTCTGGATCGGTCCCGATATCTTCCTTTGGAGCCGCAAAGCCCGAATAATCAAACCTTAACCCGTCATAAGATATTTCCGACAACGCTGCTCTTAATTCCAGAATTTCCTCAGCCCGGGAATATGCCTCGTCTGAAGACATATCCGAAAAAGCGAGTTTCCCTGAATAATCACAGTTTTCCAGGATCTGTCCGTTCCGTTCCAGATT
Source organism: Lachnospiraceae bacterium (assembly GCA_024698555.1). Taxonomy (GTDB): domain Bacteria; phylum Bacillota; class Clostridia; order Lachnospirales; family Lachnospiraceae; genus RUG11977. The sequence goes on along the minus strand of JAILRI010000072.1, from coordinate 14,111 downwards.
CAAACGGGCAGAATCATAGTTTATGCCTATTGATGAAGAACCCTCTCCCAGATGCTTTTTCATGACCATCAAAGCCTCGTTATGTCCGGTCAGCTCATCTTCACTTATCTGCCCTTCCGACTCGGCAATAATATTTTCATATTCGCCAACCCCGGGAATCGCCTCATCCTGCGCATCACATATCCTCTCCATGCAATTGAGGGCTTCCCGTGTTTTAAGTTCGGAATCGGAACAGGCTTCCTTTAATTCGGACGATAACTTTTTACATTCCTCCCTCAAGGGTTTGATCACCTTATTCTGATCGTTTATTGCTTCTTTGATCGATCTTGCCGCATCGGGATCGCCGGTAAGATCCAGCTGTTCATAAAGCCGCTCCAGTTCAGCCTTTTCCGAAGCAAACGAACATACTGAGGTATACAGTCTGTCAAGGCACCCCATCGCGTCGCAGTATCTGGAAGACAATTGCGAAAAATCTTCCAGGTACCGCATCTGCAAAGTCTGCGATGACATCGATCCGACAAAAAGTCTTTTGGCGAATTTGCTCTCGGCTTTGTACTTAACTCCGTTTGTATCGCCAACACTGCAATTCACCCCGTCAACATGCTTCATAAGCTCCATCGTCAGCTCATCTATCCGGGCAAATTTACTCTCTGCGTCAAGTTTTTTCTGAAGTACCTTTGCGCTTTGATCCTGCCCCGATATCAGCCCTATTTTCTCACCCAGAAGTGATAGCACGCCTTCCGCTGCCCCCAGCATCTCATACTTCGATGCCTGGGTGGTAAAAATACCGGCTTCCGGATCCAGATATTGTTCTTCATTTTCAGTCACACAGTCCTGTATATTAAGGCCCCAGACATTATCCCCGATCTTCGATCTGACCTCTTCCGCCACATAACCCGGGTTTGAGGAGCCGCCTTCAGTACCCGTATACAGACCGAATAAATGATATTCATCAAACAGAGGTCTGTAAAAATCTGCTGCCACAGATTCTGCAGCCGCGGATAAAAGCATTTGCGCAAAGGCTCTGGTTGCGGCACTTCTGGCTGCTTCCAGCGAAACCATGGTCAGTGAAAAAACAAGGGAGAAAACAAGCGTCAGAAAAACCGTAACGGCACCGTTTTCTCCCCGCACGAAGGAGGAATGCCCGATTATCTCGCGATCATCCATACTAATTCATGATCGCGTCTGCGTTATTTGTTATATTTTCAAACGCGTCTGATACGATTTTCGTGATCTGTCCCTTGAAAACGATCACCAGGGCGATCAAAACCACCAAAATCAGCACTATTTCAACCACGCCTATACCTGCGTTATCTTTCGCGAATTTTTTAACTGCTTCTTTCATAATTATCTTCGTCTCCTTTTTTTGATCTACATCCCCATGGAACTGAATGCCGGTACTACAACGATAGCTATCACTATCCCAAACATCCCGAACATGGGGAACAACAGCCTGGTTCCCACTTCTTCCCCTTTTTGCCGCACACTCTGCCTGCGTTCCTCAAACGCATCCTGTGCTTCGACCTCGAGAAGCCTTGTTATCTCCCGGCTTCCGCGCTTCAGGTTTTTTGCCAGAAGAGATCCCAGACGCTGATAGGTTATTACGCCGCATCTTAACCCAAATTCCTCATACGCCGCTCCTTCCGGCTTTCCCATGCGCATCTGTGCCATCGCTGTGGCCATCTCTTCATATGCAAACCGGCACTCTTTTTCCTTACCGGCTTCTGTTTTTTTCTTCTTTGTATTCTTCGATAACAACGATTCTTTCTGCTCCAGATAATCTGAAACGATTTTTTCCCACGCGCTCCGGCAGGTCATACCTGCGGTCAGGAGCAGACTCAGTTTGCTGATGATATCGTTATAATCCCTGTTCATCTGAATTTCACGTTCCTTACAGCGCTTTTTGGTATCGGCGGCCATGGCAGGTATCATCGCCAGCACCGCGATCAACCCGCCTGCCGCCACCACACCGGGTGTCCCACTCCTGTGTACCGAGAAGAACAGGGGTTTTCCGTCCATTCTGTCCGGAAGTTCCATGTACTCCTTATCCTGTGACTCTTCATCCTTCTCTTTGAGCAATTTCTCCAGACTTTCCGGAAAGCTGTCCCCGCTTTCCTCAGCCGGCAGGATCCTGATCGGAAAAGAACAGTATCTGACTTCGTCAAAATATGTAAGCTCCGCAGAGAGTGTCAGGAACACAGGCTCACTGATTTTGTCAAAACGGATGGTTCCATCCGAAAATATATATCTGAAATCCGGGTCATCGAACTTCACCTTTACGGCTGTTCCCGGTATTTCTTTTACAAACCTTATATCGCTCCTTACCTCTTCCGCGGAAGGATTACCGTTTAGAACCTCCTGAATCAGTTTTTCACACATATTCTCTAAATATGTGTCGAGTTCCTCGTCCGGACATTTGCGTTCATTAACGCTTACCACAACCTTCTGTCTGTCCGATCCGAACTCAGAACTTACATCCAGTTCATATTCTTTCGTACCTTCCCCGACAGTCCCCCGCTTTATTCCCTTACCCGGAGTCAGCGGGTTTTCCTGAGTCACTAAACATACGATGCTCAGGATCACAGTTGCGATCAGCACCAGCAGAGCATAGGAAATGATCCTGACTCCGTTCTCGCGCGCCGCTTTTTTCGGATCTGTTCCCGGATTGAGCTTTTCAAAGGTTGCTCCGGTTCCCAGAATTTCAGCTTTACCACTTTTTTCAAGCAGATCGTATATCAGTCCGGCCGCCGGCTTTAAAAGCTTCAGCGGGTCTTCCTCCGAGTTCCTGTTCATCTGTTTGCCTCCTTTCAATTTTTTTGTCTGTGTCATCACCGTCCTTTCCCCCTGACTTGTTGCCTTTATTCCGTTTAAATGCCTGCCCGGGAAACATTGATATTCCACCGAAAGATGTTCCAACGGGCAAGTATGAAAACGGAATATCCTGCACACAGAGCACCACCAACCATATGCAGGCGCAGTAGAGTCCGTATTTCCAGCCTGCTTTTCCGGACAGAAAACCGGACATAATGCCTGATCACTGCTGTTTTAAGGAAACACTGATTAAGTGTTTCCCGCGCGAAAATCGCGGGCACGAAGTGCCTCTCCTATGCGATTTTCTGCGCAACCCGCCGGAGGCTTCTAAGGAAATGATGATTTAATCATCGTTTCCTTAGAAAACTATCCGCATCAGCTTATCCGAAACAAGCCCCAAAGCCACGTAGATCAGCAGTATGACCGTCATAAACACGGTTCCGAACATACTTCCGTATAATGGCGTTATCATTTCCGGAGAAAATACTCTCAAATACAGCATTACCGCAAATGGGATCAGCCGCATGATATCGGATTCATACTTCTTTGACGCGATCATAGTCTTAAGCTCTCTTTTTAATTCAACCCGCGTCCTTATCACAGACGCTGATCTTCTGATTATCTCAATGATATTGCCTCCTGTTCTCTTTGCTGTAGCGAAAACGTCCGCAAAACTCTTTACATCCTCAAGTCCGCTCCTGTCCGCAAACTGTAAAAAAGCTTCCTCTATCGGGATGTTACTTCGAAGCATCATTATGATCGTCTTTAGTTCGATCATGATCGGATCCTGTTCCGAATAAGACAGCTTCAGGTCATTATATGCTTCTGTCACCGCGTTTTCGATGGAATAACCGGATTCAAGCACAGCACTTAACGCGTTGATCGCGTCGCCAAACTGTACATTAAGTTCCCACTTATGTTTTTCCTTAAGCTCTCTGCTCTTTTTCATCATATACAGCAGAATATACGGCGATAAAAGGAGTGCATAGAATACGTTACCGTAGCACAATAACGCTACAGCCACTATGGTCACGGCAGGAACCGCTGCCGCCATCGCGAATTCCGATACATTCATGGAGTATTCTTCATAATCCGGCTGCTTCGAGCTTTTCTTTGTGAACAAGGCCATTGCCTGTCGCTTCAAGCTTTCCAATGACACGTCCATCCTTTTCCCCCTCTTCTGCAAATCTGTACAGGGAATTCAGCACTATCTCATTGTTCTCATATCCGGCTACTTCTGTGATCTCCACCACTCTTCTGCTTTTATCCCTGAACCTCCCGAGCTGGATGATGATATCTATGGCCGACGCTATCTGCCTTCTTACTGCCGGAAGCGGTATATCGGCTCCCAGCAACGTGAGAGTTTCCATACGGCTTAACATATCCGCAGCCGAATTTGCATGCCCTGTAGACATCCCGCTATGCCCCGTATTCATAGCCTGCAGCATATCGATACAGGCCGCGTCCCTGACCTCACCCACGATGATCCGGTCCGGGCGCATCCGTAGACTTGCCTTTATAAGATCTCTTATAGAAATCTCGTTCTTACCCTCGACGTTGGCATTCCTTACTTCGAGGCTGACCAGATTCGGGACTCCTTTTATCTGCAGTTCAGCTGAATCTTCAATTGTTATTACTCTTTCATCTTTTGGAATGAATTCTGAAAGTGCGTTAAGAAATGTTGTTTTTCCTGAACCCGTGCCACCCGATACAAAGATATTGTATCCACTCGCCACGAGCCGTTGTAAAAGTCCTGCGGCTTCTTCATGAAGTGAGCCTGTTTCTATAAGCCTGGCCACAGTCATTACTTCCTGCGGAAATTTTCTGATGGTTATTACGGGACCGTTTATGGCCACCGGTTTAAGTATCATATTTACCCTGGAGCCGTCCGGCAGTCTCGCGTCCACCACGGGACTGGCTTCATTGATGATGCGGTTGGATCCCGCAGCGATCTTCTGCACCACATCCTCAAGCTTATCGATACTTTCGAAGCATCCGTCAAACCTTGATATTCGTCCGCCCCGTTCAATGAAAATGTCATCCATGCCGTTGACCATGATCTCCGTTATATCCTTATCATCGATCAGTTCCTGAAGCACATCCAGCCCCCTGACCGAAGAAAAAACCATACTTCGGGCTTTTATCCGGTCTTCCAGCGGCAGATACGATTCTTTACAGAATGACATGATAACATCATCTATGAGCGCAAACAGCCTTTCATCATCCGGTTCGCTGTCATACGCGCTTCTTTCTATGATCCTTTCACACAGAATGCGCCTTGATTCTTTATCTACAATACTTTAATCCCTCCGTTTCCTCGATAAAACGGCCCAGATGCCCTTTCAGCAGCACCTCGAAGCTGTATTCCCCTTCCAGAAGCTCATCGTGGGGTATTTCCACTTCTTTGGACTTCTCGACAATATCCCTGTGGTTGGTAAACAGCATCTGCCGCTTCCACTCTTCTACCGCCTTTGAGGCGTTTATACCTTTTTTTGTCACCAGGTATACATCCTCACACCCGGCCAGAAGTTCCATGCTGGCGGACCCCGCAGTTCCCATATCAAAAACGATATTTGTATAGATATCGTTCGAATTCAGGACATCGATCAGTTTGTGCATATTTTTTTTCGACATATCCACTATGTCAAACCAATGTGAAACACCGCTGATATAGTCCAGTGAACCGCAGTGATGGGCAAGTCTCGTGATAAAGTCCATGATACCGCCCTTCGCGACCTCCATGTAATACATCAGATCCGAAAGATTCTTGTCTGTATGGCTTTTTTCTTCACCCGGATAAGCGAAGAACGGGTCAAAGCTGATATACAGCGTTCTGCCGCCTATTGACAGGTACTGCGCAAGCGCAAGCGCAAATGTAGAAGCAAAGCTCCCCCCGACAGGAGAACAAACACAGATGATCCTCCTGTTGGCTACCACAGGTATATCCGCCTCTTCATCCCGGCGTTGTTTTGAGCTGTAATAATCCATGATCTCCTTCATAACAGCCTCGCCGGACTGATATTTAAAGATCATGTGACACCCGTTCTCGTCCGATTCGAGCGCTTCACCCGCACCGCACGCATCGCTCAGAACACAGATATTCTTTATCCTGAACTCATTATTGTGAACGGCTTCTTCACTGCAAAGCAGCATATCCACCTGATTCTCACTGTAATATTTTTTGAGCTGCGTGGGATTTCTGAACAGAACTGTCTTGAAAATGAAATTTTTTCTGGTATTCAAATAAGCCGCCAACTCCTGGGCATAACCCGTTCCATCGGCCAGTATTGCTAAAATCCTGTCCAAGCAGTTAGTCCTCCTGTATTTAATTTTAAAAGTAAAACAAAAACCTGTAAAAATTTTGATTCGGTGGAATTCAAGGCGATACGCCCGTGAAAAAAAGAAAAGGCACATCAACGAGGTGGTTGTTCGTGATGTGCCCTCGATATTACAACCTGATCTGATAATTGTCAAGCATAATTTTCACAATTTTCAAACTTTATCGACAGTGCATAAAAAATAATTTGAAACTTTGTTTGATTTTTACAATACATTTTTATAACTGTTTACCATATTTCTTTCAGATTTTCGACAGCTTTCCGGTTTTTTTCTTCTGTCATATCCTCATAGTCAAAAAAGATATAACCGGCCACCCCGCCGCATCTGCGGCCATAAGTGACATAATCGGCAAGCAGGAACTGGTTGTAAAATTCGGAATCAATATTTGAGTTAATACTGCTGATCCTGACATCCTCATTCAGTTTGTATGCCGGAAGACCCGCATATACCTTAACTGTATCACAGGTTCGCGCTGCCAGCCATTTCTGCATCGTTTCATAGTAGGGATAGATATTTTTGGTATTGAAACTCCAGTACAGCTGAGGGCAGATATAGTCAATATAACCCTCATTGCCCATCCAGGTCTCGTAATCCACATACCAGCGGTTGTCGTCTTTCAGGTAATCGATATAGCCTCCCGGGCTGATACCGAAAGCCGCACCGGGTCTGATCTCCTTAACCGCCGCATACAGGGCGCTCACCAGAGTATTGACATTTTTCCTGCGCCAGTCCGCTATCGAAAGCGGCTTTTTCCCCTTTGTCCTGCGCCCTGCCGCATATTCCTCATATTCGGGAGCGTCAAAAGCTGTTTCGTAGTTGTCTCCGAGCGCGGGATAAAAATAATCATCAAGGTGGATCCCGTCGACATCATAACCAGTCACGATCTCTTTAACTCCGTTCACAATAAGCTTTCTGACTGCGGGAACTGCGGGATTATAATACATTGCGCCGCCAAAAGCAAGCACATTACGGTCATCGGCGGTTTTGGAATTTGTAAGCCACTTGCGTGCCGGATTCTTTTTCGATAACTTGTCCGTATCGGTCCCATAATTCCAGGTAGTCGAAACTCTGTAAGGATTGATCCATGCATGGATCTCCAGATCACGCGCATGCGCCTCGCTAACCATGATCTCCAGCGGATCATACCCCGGATCTTTTCCCTGTGTGCCGGATGCATAATATGACCACGGATAATATGCCGATCGGTACATAGCATCGCTGAACGGGCGCACATGCACCATCACCGCGTTCATGCCCATGTCTTTAACATTGTCGAACATGTTCCGTACATATTCGGTAAACGCGCTCTTTCCGTATCCCTTCGATTTGTCAAAATCATAATACGCGATCCAGACCCCTCTGAACTCATTTTCACTCTTATTCTTCGTTTTTGCGGAAATCCCTGCAGGCGTCGCCAATGCAGCCAGCAGAGCGATCACGATGATGAAAGAAACTGTTTTTGACACCTTTTTACAAATGTAATCTGTCATATGTCCTCCTGGATTTCAGGTAATCGGGTAAGATTCTAAGTAGTAACATAATAAAACAAAAAAAGAAGCAGGGCAAGAACAATTCCTGCCCTGCTTACGTTTAATCATTCATTATGCGGACCGGTATACGCAAAACTCAATAACAGGCTTGCGCCGGTATCCCGCCGATCCTGAACCTTCTTACCCGCCGTCCGTCCGGTTTATTCGATCGCGATCATCTTCTTCTCAGGCTCAGCCTTGAGCTCTTTCTTAGGGACACTGAGCCTTAATACGCCGTCCTCGAACTTCGCCTTGATATCAGACTCGTCAACCGCATCGCCAACGTAGAAGCTGCGCTGCATGGATCCCGCGTAACGCTCCTGACGGATGATCCTGCCCTTCTTGCCCTTCTCTTCCTTATCAAGTCCCTTAGCGGCACTTACCGAAAGGTAACCGTCCTTCAGGGTTACATTGATCTCATCCTTCTTGAAACCGGGCAGATCGATCACAACTTCGTAACCGTCATCATGCTCATGGACATCGGTCTTCATAACATGTGCGGCGTTCTTTCCGTACAGCTTCTTGTCAATGTCCTCGAACTCGTTCCACTTCGGGAAACCATACCAATCATCAAGCAGATTCTCTCCAAAAATACTAGGTAGCAACATAAGTCATTCCTCCTTTTTTCAAAACACTTTCGTTTTGTTATTTGCAAAGGAAGGACGTTTGGATTCTTACGAATCTTCTCTTTTCCTTTGTTCTGAGCACATTATATCACCAGTTGTTAGCACTGTCAAGAGGTGAGTGCTAAAGAATGTATAAACATTCTGTTAAAGCGTTATAAAATGGGAAAAAAGATAGCATTTTTTGAATTGACAAAACGTGAAAATGGCGGTATACTCTGAATGTAAACGCTTACATCATTGGTTTTGCCGCCGGTTATGGGCGGCGGAATGGAGATCATTATGAACGAGATTATTACAAAACTGGGCAGGATCGGCATCGTGCCTGTAGTGGCGCTCGAGGATTCAAAAGATGCCCTTGACCTGGGCAAGGCATTGATGGCGGGCGGTATCCCCTGCGCCGAGGTTACCTTCAGGACTGCTGCCGCCGAAGAATCCATCAGGATACTGACTAAAGAGCTTCCTGACATGCTCACGGGTGCCGGAACGGTACTCACTACGGAACAGGTTGACAGGGCAGTCGGAGCGGGCGCAAAATTCATCGTAAGTCCCGGCTATAACCCCAAAGTGGTTGATTACTGCGTGAGTAAGAATATCCCTGTCGTTCCCGGCTGCTCGACTCCCAGTGATATAGAAATGGCTATTGAAGCAGGTCTCGATGTGGTCAAGTTCTTCCCTGCGGAAGCGGCGGGCGGTCTTCCCATGATCAAGGCTATGTCAGCGCCTTACGGCAATGTAAAGTTCATGCCTACCGGAGGCATCAATTCATCGAATATCTGCAATTATCTCGCCTTTAACAAGATCGTTGCCTGCGGCGGAAGCTGGATGGTGGACAAAAAACTGGTGGCGGCAAAGAATTTTGACGAGATCACGAGGCTTTCAAAGGAAGCGGTCGATACGATCCTCGGTTTCGAACTGGCGCACGTAGGCGTAAATATCGACGACGCGGACGGCGCCGCCAAGGACGCGGACCGGCTGCAGCAGCTCTTCGGCTTTGCCCGCAAGGACGGCAACAGCTCCATATTCGCCGGAAGCGGACTGGAACTGACCAAGGTAAAATTCCCCGGAGCAAACGGACATGTCGCCATAAAGACCAATTCCATCGACAGGGCTATGTTCCATCTCGAAATGCGCGGCGCGAAGTTCGACATGGATTCCGCGAAGAAGGACGAAAAAGGCAATATAAAAGCAATCTATCTGACCGAAGAATTTGGAGGGCTTGCGTTCCATCTGGTGCAGAAGTAATCAATTTTATATAAGGAGGAGGACTATGAAAAGAGTTGTTACATTCGGAGAAATAATGTTAAGACTTGCGCCTGAGGGCTATTACCGCTTCCTGCAGGCCGAAAGCTACGGCGCCACCTACGGCGGCGGCGAAGCCAATGTTGCGGTTTCGCTGGCTAATTTCGGCGTGGACGCCGCATTTGTGACCAAGCTCCCCAAGCATGAGATCGGACAGGCCGGCATCAATTCACTGCGCAGGTTCGGCGTGGACACGGATGATATCGTACGCGGCGGTGACAGGGTAGGAATATATTTCCTCGAGAAGGGCGCCAGCCAGAGACCCAGCAAGGTCATTTATGACAGAGCAGGATCCTCCATTGCGACCGCTTCGCCCGAAGATTTCGACTGGGACGATATATTTGAAGGCACAGACTGGTTCCATTTTACAGGCATCACGCCGGCGCTGTCGGATAATTGCACCGAGATCTGCCTGGCTGCCTGCAAAGCTGCAAAAGCCAAAGGCGTCACCATCAGCTGCGACCTTAACTACCGCAACAAACTCTGGAGTAAGGAAAAAGCAGGCAAGGTAATGAGCGGCCTGATGGAATATGTGGACGTGTGCATTGCCAATGAACAGGACGCGGATGATGTGTTCGGCATTAAGGCATCAAATACCGATGTTACCAGCGGAAAGGTTGACCACGAAGGTTACAAGGATGTTGCGAAACAGCTCGCGGACAGGTTTGGCTTCAAAAAAGTAGCTATCACTCTTCGCGGATCTATTTCAGCCAATGACAATGACTGGGCGGCCATGCTCTACGACGGCCATGATTATTACTTCAGCAAGACCTACCGCATCCACATCGTGGACCGCGTGGGCGGCGGCGATTCCTTCGGCGCGGGGCTCATCTATTCGTGCCTTAACGATTACGCTCCCCAGGATACGATCGAGTTCGCAGTTGCTGCCAGCTGCTTAAAGCACAGCATCGAAGGCGATTTCAACATGGTCACCGTAGACGAGGTCAGGAAACTCGCGGGCGGTGACGGCTCGGGACGCGTGCAGAGATAGAATAAATATAAGGAGACTCCCCATATGAAACAATTCATGGACAAAGATTTTTGTCTCACCAGCGAAACCGCAAAAACGCTTTTTCACGACTATGCGTCGAAAATGCCCATCATAGACTACCACTGCCACCTCTCGCCAAAGGAGATATGGGAGGACAGGCGGTTTAACAATATCACCGAGGTTTGGCTCGGCGGCGATCATTATAAATGGAGGCTCATGCGCGCAAACGGCGTGGATGAAAAATACATCACCGGCGATGCCCCCGATCACGACAAATTCATAAAATACGCCGAAACTCTTGAAAAATGCATAGGAAACCCGGTTCATCAGTGGAGCCATCTGGAGCTGAAGACTTACTTCGGATATGAAAAGGCGCTTAACTCGGGCACAGCGGAAGAAGTTTGGAAACTATGCAATGAAAAGCTTGCAGATCCGGCATTTTCCGCGAGGGGAATCATGAAGATGTCAAACGTTAAGCTGGTCTGCACTACGGATGACCCTGTAGACAGCCTGGAATACCATGAAAAGATCAAGGCCGATGAAAGTTTCGACATACAGGTCCTTCCCGCATGGCGTCCCGACAGGATCGTCAATATCGAAAAGCCTGATTTCGCCGACTATGTAAATAAGCTTGCAAAAGCCGCCGATACCGAGATCGTATGTATCAAATGCGTGAAGAGAGCGTTAAAAACCAGATTGGATTTCTTTGCTGCTCACGGCTGCAAGCTGGCAGACCACGGCATCGATTATGTACCTTATGTACCCTGCACGGAGGCAGAAGCTTCGGAAATTTTCAAGAAAGCGTATGCCGGCGGGGAAGTAACCGCAGAAGAAGCTGCCAAATATAAAACTCACATGCTGCTCTTCTTTGGCGCCGAATACGCGCAGAGAAACTGGGCCATGCAGCTCCACTACGGCTGCAAGCGCAATAACAACGGCTATATGTTCAGGCAGCTCGGTCCCGATACCGGATATGACTGTATCCTTAACGGCGCTCCCGGACCGCAGCTGGCGGACTTTCTCAATGCGCTGGCAACAGATAACACGCTTCCCAGGACCATCATTTACAGCCTCGATCCCAACGATAACGCGGTTATCGAGACCATCATGGGCTGCTTCCAGAATTCAGACGCGGTCGGTAAACTCCAGCACGGTTCCGCCTGGTGGTTCAATGATCATAAGGACGGCATGGAGGCTCAGATGAAATCCCTGGCAAACGAAGGCATACTCGGTAACTTCATCGGCATGCTCACTGACTCACGCTCCTTCCTTTCCTATCCGAGACACGAATATTTCCGCCGTATCATGTGCAACCTGATCGCGGATTTCGTGGAAAACGGCGAATATCCGTGGGATGAGAAAATCTTGGGACGCATGGTTCAGGATATCTCTTATAACAACGCAGTAAGATATTTCGGTTTCTGAAAAACCCTCTATACTCCCAAAAAGGCATCTGTCGATATTTGACAGATGCCTTTTTATAATGGTTTTCCATATATATTTTCTGATTCCGGATCAACCGCATTTAAGCTTGAATTTCTGGATCCCGCGGCTGTCATTTTCATCAAACTTGTCAATGGCAGCGCCGAGAGACTTTAATTTACCCTCAAAATTTTCATAGCCGCGTTCGATAAATTCCACATGTTCGACCACTGTGCAGCCTTCGGCTACAAGACCTGCTATCACAAGCGCAGCGCCCGCGCGCAGATCCGGTGTACATACCGTGGCCCCGGTAAGCTTTTCCACACCGTTAATGATAGCCGTATTGCCCTCAACCTTGATATTCGCTCCCATCTTGGTGAGCTCATCGACGTATTTGAACCTGTTCTCAAAAATACTCTCGGTAATTATGCTCGTTCCCTCGCACATCGCCAGCGCCGTAGTCATCTGCGGCTGCATATCGGTGGGAAATCCGGGATATACCAGAGTCTTGATCTGGGTATTACCCAGACGTTTGGTCGCGACTACGCGGACAGCATCATCCTCTTCCTCTACCCTGACACCGATCTCCATGAGCTTGGAAGTGATAGCCTCCAGATGCTTCGGGATAACGTTGGTGATACGCACATCTCCGCAGGTAGCTGCTGTAGCCAGCATAAATGTTCCCGCTTCAATCTGGTCGGGAATGATGGAATATGTGCTGCCATGGAGCTTTTCGACACCGCGGATCCTGATAACATCAGTACCGGCACCCTTGATATTGGCACCCATACTGTTAAGGAAGTTCGCCACATCAACGATATGAGGTTCCTTCGCGCAGTTCTCGATGATAGTCTGGCCTTCGGCAAGAACTGCCGCCAGCATCACGTTTATGGTAGCTCCGACAGTAACTATGTCAAAGAAAATATGTCCGCCGGAAAGCTTTTCCGCGTCAGCGTTCACATTGCCGAAGCTGATATCCACATTGGCGCCCAAAGCCCTGAAGCCTTTGATATGCTGTTCGATAGGTCTGCTGCCTATGTTGCAGCCGCCCGGAAGCGGCACCTGCGCATGTTTGTATTTTCCAAGAAGCGCGCCGAGAAGGTAATAAGAACCTCTCATCTTGCGCATGCTTTCTATATCAACCGTAGTAGTCTGTACTCTTCCGACTATCCTTACCGTATGTCTGTCCACCCTGTCCACGATAGCGCCTATCTCAGCCAGCGCGTCAAGCAATACATTTATATCCAAAACATCAGGTAAATTCTCAATAGTAACCTGCTCATCGGTCATAAGAGCAGCTGCAATGATCCCAAGTGCGGCATTCTTTGCGCCTGCAATGGCCACCTCGCCTGCAAGACGTCTGCCGCCGCTGATAACGTACTGTTCCATTAGTATCCTCTATAATAAAATGATTTGTGTCAAAATTGTGGTGAATAGATTATAACACACTTGTAGAATTTGTAAAGCCCAAATTACACATATTTCATATATTTTCTTTATTTTTCGCACATTAACAAAAACATATGTTCGGTTTCGTGTGTTATTTTATCCGATTTTACTAAAGATTTACTTTATTTTTGCCGATATATATTTTATAATGGTGCAAGAGATGTGTAAAGGAGGCGTTTACATGCCCAATTTTTTAGATATCAAATCCGTCACCGGCGGTGATAATAAGCTGGTAAAGCAGGATCTGAAATTCAGGACAGGCAAGTTTGTATGGAAAGTCATATTTAACATTGAACTGAATCCCGCAACCGTCAATAACGAGAATCTTCAGGTCTATAACAGCGAGAATAAACCTATTGCTACCAAGATCGCGTACAACCCTTCGCAAAACACCATTGAGATCGAGCCCAAAGAAGCGTATTCCACAGGCGAGGTCTATACTTTGCATGTTGGGAACCGCGTAGAATCAAAGGGCGGTCAAAAGCTAAAAAATGAGATTTCCATAGAATTCGCCGTGTAACGATCGTTACACGGCGTTTTTTACGGCATTTATTTACAAACCCATTTCCCTGACAGCGGATTCCATATCGTTCTTCAGTATAACATTACTGCTCTTAAATGCCTTGGTCGAATCGCTTCTTCCCA
>JAILRI010000043.1 GCA_024698555.1 Lachnospiraceae bacterium | reverse complement strand
CGATCCCGCCAAAAGAAACTTTTACTGAATGGTTTAAGGTTTTTTCTGAGTGAAGAAAGGACCGGCATAATGCAAAGGTGGTAGAAATATGAGAAAGACATACTTGGATAATATTCGCTGGATAACAGTAGTACTGGTTGTTATCTATCATGTAATATACATATTCAACGGCGTAGTCCAGCATGGGATCATCGGTCCCTTCAGTGAACATCAGCCCCAGGATACATATCAGTACATAGTTTATCCATGGTTTATGCTGCTTCTGTTTGTCGTGTCCGGAATGTCAGCTCGTTATGAACTGGACAAACGAACGGAGAAGGAATTCATAAAAGTAAGGACGAGAAAATATCTTGTGCCTTCAACGATCGGTCTTCTGGTGTTCGGGTGGATTCTCGGCTATTACAACATGCTGATTTCCGGCGCGTTCGATTCCATGAACAATGTGCCGAAGCCGGTTCTCTTCCTGATAATGGCGGCCAGCGGCTCCGGCCCTCTGTGGTACCTTCAGATGCTCTGGCTCTTTAGCCTGATACTTGTACTGATCAGAAAGATAGAAAAAGACAGATTCTACAAAGTCTGTGGCAAAGCAAATCTACTGATAGTTATGTTGCTCGTCATCCCCATATACGGAGCTGCTCAGGTACTTAACACACCGATAATAGTGGTGTATAGATTCGGTATCTATGGTCTCGGCTTTTTGATCGGTTATTTTGTATTTTCTCATGATGAAGTGATGGAGCGAATTGGCAAAAACTGGCTGATCTTAAGCATACTTGCACTTGCTGCCTGTATCGCTTTTGTAATTCTTTATATAGGCCTGCCTTATCCGGATCATGAGGTCCTGGATACGATCATGTGCAACGTATACGCATGGTTTGGAACTCTCGGTATTCTTGCCTTCATGAAGAAATGGGGCAATTTTGAGAATTCTTTCTCAAAGTGGATGTGCAAAAAATCATGGGGCTTATACGTGTTCCATTATCTGATGATCGCAGTCAGCGGATGGTATTTGCATACACTATGTCCGTCCCTTGCACCCATCATCGTATACCTGCTGGTTGCAACAGCAGCATTCGCGGGCTCATATCTTTTGTACGAGATCATGAGCCGCATACCTTTCCTGAGATGGAGCGTTCTGGGAATAAAAAAGAAGAATTGATCCAATGCAGATAATATCTTCAGTACAAAATAGAAAGAGATAGTAAGTTATATTTTTTAGGATAAAGGCTCTGCTGCCATACGCGGTAGAGCCTTTATCTTTATCCGGTGGAGTCATGTCTGCAATTTTTTTGACTTGTACAGATAGCTGTGAAGCAAATGAAGTAAGCAGTGAAGTCCGATGAAGATTTTGGTGAAGTACAGTGAAGTTTTTGTTTACAACTTCACTATCTCTTTGTATAATCATATTGCAAGAATAATGGGAGGTCCGTTATATGCGTATAGAAGAAATGTATCCGGAATATGGGTTAGAAGATAAAAAAACAGAGTATAAAGGAATTATTAAAGAGGGAAGAAACGACAAGGCCAAGAGCCTTGAAATAGGCTGGCTTAAAACAATTGTTGCTTTTGCCAATACGGATGGCGGACGACTTTTAATTGGCGTAGAGGATAATACGCATAAAATTGTTGCGTTAGATAAAAAGACGGCAGATAAAACCATTCTTATGATTCATCGACAAATAAAAGAGCGGATTGAGCCTGAAATATCATATGATGTTAGTGGAATCAATGTGAAAATAGGCGATGACACGAGATATATCATCGAGGTTGTTGTAAAAAAAAGCAGGAATCTGCCTGTTACTTTACATGAAGATGGGTTACTGGGAATCTATTTGAGAAATTTTGGGCGTACGGTTATTGCATCACCAGAACAGATCAAAGAGTTAATCCTGCTGAGTGATAATGTTCCTTTCGATACCGGCATAACAGATGTTTTATACAATGAGAGGAATTATAAAAAGCTTCATGTGGTTACAGAGGAAAGAAAAACAAAGATAACTGAAAAGGAATTGATTTCAAAAGGTGCCATTACTGAAGATAAAAGGGTATCGAAAGGAATGCAACTGTTTTCAGATGATTATGAAGGGCTAAGGACAAAAGTTGTTGCTACGGTTTGGCCCGGACTGACGAAAGGAGGTTCGATAGTTACAGCTTCAGAAGAGTACAGCGGGAACTTATTGTCAGTTTTAGAGAAGAGCATTAATTTTATAAGTGCCCATTCTGCAAATGGATTTAAGAAAATGGAAACAAAAACGGTTCCCTATGTATCATTTCCTGCCAGAGCTGTGACTGAGGGGGTCGTTAATGCTATAGGCCATAGAAACTATTACATGTATGGAACACAAGTGGAAATTAATATTTTTCAGGATCGTTTGGAGATAACGTCTCCGGGAGCACTTCTCGGGGTAAGAGAGTTGTATAAAGAAAAAAATATTGCTTCAATCATACCACGCAGAAGAAATGAAGTAATATGCAATATTCTTGAGATGTGTAAGTACATGGAGAAAAAAGACTCCGGATTTGATTATATTGAAGAAGACTATGCAAAATCAGGAGAAGAGTTTGCACCATTTATCACTGCTGATGCAAATTCATTTACATTAACGTTACCGGATTTAACTTTTGAAAAAGGCATTATAGATATTAACGCAGAGTCTCCGGAAGTGTATGTTGAAGAAATTCTGGAAGGGAAGAATGATCTACGTATTCTTTCGTATTGTTATAATAATAAACGTACTGTTAAAGAGATTGCATCTTCTATAGGTGTTACTCCTTCAACGTATTTTAGAAGCCAAATAATAGATAGATTGGTTTCTAAGGGGTTCTTATTAGAGGTAAAACAAGTGTCCGCTAAATTGTACACATCAAATATGGAAAAAGTAAAACGAAAACTGTAATTATTCTTAGGGTGGGCAGGATTAATCCTCAATGATAGTCTCTGTAGGAAAACAAATTCATTGAAGGAGAAAGAAAAAATGCAATTTCTTATTAGAGCATACGATGGAGCAGGAAAAATGGGCAAAGCCTATTAAAGCGTAAGGATTTGTGAAAGGATTAAATTGTTGAAAAAATTACAATGAAAAAAGTGAGATATAGATGCTATGTTGAATCAGTTTTCAAGGACTCAGCTTTTGCTGGGACCTGACGCGATGAAAGCGCTGTCTGAAAAGAAAGTAGCCATTTTTGGTATTGGAGGAGTGGGCGGATATGTTTGCGAAGCCCTTGTTCGCAGCGGAATAGGTGCGTTTGATCTTATTGATGATGATAAAGTCTGTCTTACAAACCTGAATCGACAGATCATTGCAACCCAAAAGACGGTCGGCAAGTATAAAACAGAGGTAATGCGTGACAGAATGCTTGATATCAACCCTGACGCAAAGGTAGAAATCCACAAGTGCTTCTTTTTGCCTGAAAATGCGGATGATTTTCCGTTTTCTGAATATGATTATATTGTAGATGCGGTTGATACTGTGACTGCGAAGATAGAACTTATTATGAGAGCACAAAAGGAAGGGATTCCGATCATCAGCGCTATGGGGGCCGGTAATAAAATGGATGCCGGCAGGCTTAAGATCGCAGATATTTACGACACAAAGATCTGTCCGCTTGCCAGGGTCATGCGCAGGGAATTGAAGAAAAGAAATGTTAAAAATCTGAAAGTGGTTTATTCCGATGAGCCGCCGATCCGGCCGCTTGAGGACATGTCCGACAGTTGCAGTACTCACCGCATCTGTCCTCCAGGAGCGCAGCATAAATGCACGGAGCGGAGGGCTATTCCCGGAAGTACGGCTTTTGTACCGGCTGTTGCGGGATTATTGATAGCTGGTGAGATAGTAAAGGACTTGAGCGGAAAATGATGGTTACAGCGATAAAGGATTCGAAATAAAAATAACCTGATCTGGAAGGAGAAAACTATTATGTCTGATATGTTTAGAAGATGCGGAGCCGTGGTCGTAGTGCTTGCTACGTTTCTGCTTGCCGGATGCGCGCAAAAAGATCAGATCATGGATGGGGATGGTATGTTCCAGATATTTCATTATACACAGATATCTCAGGATGAGGCTAAACGTATGATGGAGCTGGATGATGGTCATGTGATCGTTGATGTCAGCAGGCAGGATGAGTACGATGAGGGACATTTCCCGGGAGCGATTCTGATTCCAAATGAAAGCATCAGGACAGAGCCTCCGGCAGAGTTACCTGACTCTGAGCAGATCATTCTTGTATATTGCCGCGATGACAACAGGAGCAAGGAGGCTTCCCAGAAACTTGCCGATATGGGTTACAGGAATGTATATGAGTTTAGCGGGAGCATAGACCGGACGGGTGATATAGAAAAAAAGGAGAAAACAGAAATGGGTTCAGATCAGGATGACATGACACCTATGGCTATACCGGTAGTAGCGGTTGGAGATACTTTCTTTTCGATAGAGCTCGAAAACAATGCTTCTGCTAACGAGTTCTTTGAGAAGATAAAGAAAAAATCTATACAGGTTGAAATGCACGATTACGGCAATTTTGAGAAGGTCGGAGATCTACCCTGGAGCATTACGCAAAGTGACGAAGAGATAACCACTCGGCCGGGAGATCTTATTCTTTACCAGGGAAATCAAGTTGCGATATATTATGATGAGAATACTTGGAACTTTATAAAACTTGGACGGCTGAACGGTACCGGGGAAGAGATAAAAGAGGCCTTTGGCGGAAAAGAAAACATAATCGCTGAGTTTTTTGCCGAATGGACAGAATAGTTCTCTGAAATTTTTTTAGATAATCCTGACACATTTTATGATCCTGCGTATAAACAAATAAGAGTGATCGGAAACACCAGTAGAGACAGGAGGGACGCGTATGTGTGATGACGCAAACACGATGGAAGCACTGAGAGAGGAAAATCAGCGGCTGCGGCGTATCATTGGGGCACTGATGCATGATTACATGACGCTTTGCGAGGCAAATCTTTTGACGAAAGAGGTAAAGGTTCTGTGGGCTGTCAAATCTGCACTTTCGAGAACGGGGCTTGCGGATAAGTCTTTGATGTGGGATAAGCTGGTAGAGCAATACATTGAACACGGAGTATGCTACGACGACCAGCCTAAAGTGCGGCGCGTTCTGAACAGGGACTTTCTGCGGGAAAACCTGAACTGCGGCGAAAACTTGAAGTGTGAGTATCGTAATGAACTGGGTGTTTATGGGGAACTTCGCATCTTCCGCATCGAAGAGGACTCCATCCTTGCGGGGTTTACTGAAAAGAACGCGGAAATCACGGAGCGTATCGACAAGATTTACTCGGATTCACTCACAAGGGTGAAAAACCGCAAATATTACGATGAAATGCTTGCAAATAAATTGTGTCAGGCATTCGTGATCGCGGATCTTGATCATTTTAAGGAGGTCAATGATACTTATGGTCACGCGTGCGGCGATGCTGCGCTTACAGCAGTTGCGCAGGCTTTGCAGGCTTCTGTCCGCGACGGGGATGATGTGGTGCGCTACGGCGGTGACGAATTTCTGATCATCTTCAGGAATATTGCAAAAGAATTGTTGCCCGGACGGATGGAGACAATACGCAGTGCAGTGGAGCGTATCTGGCTGAAGGAGTATCCTCGGGTGCGTATCACCATGAGCTTTGGTGTTGTTTACGGCAATGAGCAGGCGGAAACTATGCTGACAGCTGCAGACGCGCTGCTGTATGAATCGAAGCAGAAACGTAATTCGGTAACTATCAGGAGCTTTCCGCGCCGCAGCATGAAACAGTCGGAGAATATCATTTCACTTTCTGATGAGATGCTGGATATGGTCGTCGGCGGTGTACATACCGCAGACACTTTACCTTCGGAATGGGCGGGGTACAAGGTGTCCCCAAACAAGCACTTGTGTCCGTATTGCAATCATCAGACAGATGGATACCCATTTACCGGAGAGTGCGAGTCTGAGGGTATTGGGGCAGTTCTGTTCTGGTGTCATGAATGCGCTAAACCATATGCCGTGGTGATGTGATCGGCTTTTTCCATGATCATATCAGTTAGCGCGTAGCGGAGTATCTCTTCCGGATTCGAGTCTGGATCGATCCAGTCATCGATCCTCTCTTCCGGCAGTATGAGAGGCATCCTGTCATGAATACGGCTAAGCTCGGCGGTTGGCTCTCTGGTGAGGATCACAAAGACAGGATAGCCGTTTTCGATGCTGTAGAGACCGCCAAGCCAGGTGACGGTACTGCCGGCCGGCTGGATCAGGTACTTATCTCCCTTCTTTTCTCTGCCGTCGGGAGTTTTGAAGTGCTGCCATTCATAGTAACAGGATGCGGGGATGATGCATCTGTGTGATCTCCATGCTTCTCTGAATGTCGGTTTGGTTCCTGCGGTTTCAACTCTTGCGTTAAACAGGGTTCGTTTATTGTCACGTGCCAGAAAACCCCATTGCATGGGAAATGCACTTCTGATACCCTTTGAATTTGGCGCGATGACAGGAACGATGTCTGTAGGATATACTTCACCGTCTGTTATGAGCGGCCTGCCGTGGGTGTCTATAAACTTCGCGGTCAGGGCAGAGCATGAGACTATGTCTGTTATGCGGACCAATTCCGGAAGATCCTTTTCCAAACAGTATCTGCAGCACATGGCGGTATTCCTTTCCAAGAAATTAAGGTTGATCGGAATCAATTATGTCATCATTTTCGACTTGGTTAAAAATGCCGGAAACAGTGTTCTCGGCTCTGGCCAGCTCGTCACTGAAGCCTTTTAAAGCGTCAAAAGGGCTGAATATCTTGGCTCGCCTGGAGAGATCCATAGGCGGATGTTTGGCGGAAAAGTCATCTCTGTCCCCATGTACCGGTTTTCCTTTCTCATAGACCGCTTTGTACCTGAAAGAAGAGGAAAGAGGGGAAGTATCGGTCACGTTGCTCATAAGTGTTCCTCCGTTTTTAAAGACCGGAAGAGAGTTCAGGCTCTGTGACCTCCGATCTGATTATTCCTTTCTTTGGTTGTTGCGCCCTCCAGATAGTTTATCCCTTTCAGGAGGGCGTTTGCTCCGTATCTTGTTCTTACCGACAGCAGCGCTGCGTGAAGTTTTTTTTCTTTATCCAGAGCTTCATAATCCGTAAAAAGATCCATCTGGTATATCCCTTCATCCGATGCGACATCACAGGCGCAGACTCCCAGCCTGCGGAAAAGTATCCTGTGGTCACTTTTCTTTTTTACATCACGCATGATATATTCCGTAACCACTCTCGCTACATTGGTCGGAGCGTTTAGTCTTACGATTCCGTTTGAGTGCGCAGGATGAAGCCTTCCGTACCAGTCTACGGAAAGCCGGCCGTCGTAGTCGGGAAAGTACTCAAGACTCTTATAATCGTAGCTTACCCACCAGGTAAATCTTGATGAGACCAGATTCTTACTGTACATATCAGCGCACAGGACATCTATCATCTCCTCAAGGACGATACAGGCTTCGTCGTATCTGTAAGGACGGGGAAGTACCTGACCGTTCGACAGAGAACGGTTATCGCTCCTGTAATGCTTGATATGATACATCGTAACCGGCTCTATGCCCCAGGCATGGTCTATCAGGATCTCGGCATCGATGCCAAAGGTCTTATAGAACCATTCTTCGTCCCACAGTGTACGTTCCGCTATATCTCCCATGGTAAACATGTGGTTGCTCTCAAGCCTTTTTGCCTTGCCGGAGCCGATCTGCCAGAAGTCTGTAAGAGGTCTGTGTTCCCAGAGAAGGTATCTGTAGGAAGCCTCAGTGAGAGCGGCGATGCGTACACCGTCTTTGTCAGCCGGCGCCTTCTTTGCCACTATATCCATTGCTACCTTGGCCAGATACAGATTGGTTCCGATCCCTGCAGTTGCGGTGATGCCGGTTTGCTTTAAGACGTCCCGGATCATGATGAGCGCCATGACATGCGCGGCGGACTGATCGCTCATTTCTGCGGGGTCTTTGTAGAAATGCAGATAAGGCGTGCAGTCGATAAAACATTCATCTATGCTGTATACATGAACGTCATCGGGAGAAACGTATTTTAAATAGGTTGCGTAGATCGATGCCGAGACTTTCTCGTATTCTGCCATGCGTGGAACAGCCGTGATATATCTGACTTTGGTGTGGTGTGAAAGCTCATATCTCAGAATGGCCTGTTTGGCTTCGAAAAGCCTCGGTCTGGCAGGGACTCCGATGGCCTTAAGGGCGGGAGACACCGCCAGACAGATGGTCTGATCGGATCTGGAGGAATCCGCGACAAGAAGATTGGTCTTTAACGGATCGAGGCCTCTGGCCACGCATTCGACTGACGCATAGAAGCTTTTCATGTCTATGGCTATGTAGAACCGTTTGGTCCCGGGGATATCCGGAACGTTAAATGTCTCGTTCATATCATCGTCACGTCTTTCAGACTTATATCATCACATCTTTGATGTTTCGGGCAGTACCCTGCCGAATATCCTGAAACTGCTGAATTCGCCGACTTCCTTCGGAGCATATTTGGCATTCAGGGATACAAGGAATGTGCCCGTGCTGTTGACTGCGTATTTCTTAATGTAGGTGCATCCGTCAAGATAGAAAAGGCCGATATCTCCGGGTTCCAGGGCCTCCGTACGCTCTATCCATACCAGCTGCTCGTCATGAAAACGGGGTTCCATGCTGTCGCCGTCTATATATACTCCAAAGTCGGCTTTATCCGGGACGGGATCTGTTATCTCCATTTCTTCAAAGTTCTCTTCGGCAAGAAAGTTCCCGGTTCCGGCGGATGCCCGTATCATGGATACTTTCATGAGACGGGGACGTATGTCGATGAGATCAGCCTTCTGCTTATGGTACTCGCCGGACTTTTCAAGCAGGTCGATATAATCGAGAGCCTTTTTGCTTCCTTCCTCGTTAAGATTCCGGAAAGGATCGGAAGGGTTTGTTCCGATGAATTCCGTGTAAATATCGCTGATCCCGAGTATCTCGCAGACTGCGAGCAAGGCTGCGGCGCTGGGCATGCTGTTCCCTTTTTCCCAGGCACTTATGGCAGCGTTGGAAATAAGTATATGCCGTTCTGCCAGTTTCTCTGAAAGCTCGATCTGGGAGAGCTTTCTGTTTTTTCTGTGTTGATAGATCACTTTTCCTATATTTTTCATATCGTTTCACTTTCTGATTGAATGACAACTGTTCAGCGCAGATATAATATACCACATAAAATTTTAAAAATCAACAGAAAATTGAAAGAATATACGTGACATCGAAAATAATTAAAATGATATTTGAAATGATGCCGGGGAGGGAAATGACATACAATATTCAGCGATAAAAAAATGTTTATTTAATACCGTAAATCTGATAAAATGATAGCAGGTCATTTTTCTCGGATACGAGGCGGGAGCTGTACAGTTACATAAAATGATGCAGAGACCGGATGGATATCAAAGCCTGCAAGAAACGGTGAAATGTGATCACAGAACAGGAGGAAACATAATGAAAACAGAGAAACACGGCAACTGCTGGTCGGCATATTATGACTCTGATACGAAACGGTACTTTGCGGAAGTAATATATACCAGCCGTGAAGGAAGAGAACAGTACGATTATGAAATAACACGGGATATTTTCGACAGGCTCGGAACTTTTAAAAGGGATACGGACAATGAAGAGCTGATCAGGAGCGCTAAGATGACATACTCGTTTGAAAACACGATGTATGGTACCTTGGGGCCTGAGAGGATGGTCTGGGACGAGGAAGCCAATGAAGCGATGAATAAGTGTGTGAAAAAGAGTAAAAACACTAAAAAAACAAAAAAAAGGTGACTGAGTTGAAAGAGAAGCATAACCGCCTGAATCTGATAATCATCTGGATCGTAACCGGCGTGCTTGTCTGTCTGACCGGTCTTCTTATCATGCTCTTCGTTTCATTTTCACGGACGCTGAGCCGCACCGAGGCAGATCCGGTATATGACAGGTATTATGTGATGATAACCGATAATTCAGGATCTTCTTTCTGGCAATCGGTATATTCATCCGCGCTTCTCGAAGCCAAGGAACAGAACGCGTATGTTGAAATGATCTCGGACAGCCTGTCCAGAGAGTATTCCCAGACAGAGCAGATGGAGATAGCCATAGCTTCGGGGGCGGACGGAATAATAGTAACCGCGGGCGAAGCCGAAGGCATGAGTGAGCTGATCGGCAACGCATATGACGCGGGAATACCCGTTATCACGCTGCTCAATGACAATCCTCAGTCGGAGAGGCTCAGTTTTGTGGGGATAGGCAATTACAATCTGGGCACGGAATACGGCAGGCTTCTTATAGATATGGTGAATACGAAGATGTTTCCGGGAGATACGATAGATGTGACCGTCCTGCTCGATGCCGGCTCGGAAGATTCCGGCCAGAACGTGCTTGCGGCAGCGATACAGGATGCCGTAAAAAAGTACAGGGAGCAAAGCAAAAAAAAGCATAAACCCATAGAAGTCAGTCTGGTCGCGGTAGATGCTTCCAATAACTTTTCTGTGGAGGAATCGGTCAGAAAGCTCTTTGTCAGCGGGAAAGAGAACATTCCCGATATAGTGGTGTGTCTGAATGAAAATGATACCAACAGCGTTTATCAGGCCGTAGTAGAATATAATCAGGTAGGGCTCGTGAATATTCTGGGTTATTATGACTCTGACGCGATCCTGAAAGGTATTGAGAGAGACGTTATCCATGCGACGATATCCATTGATACCGACCAGATGGGGAGATACTGTATAGATGCCCTCACGGAGTATTATGAGACGGGCAATGCCAACCAGTATTTCACGGCGGACGGGTATGTGATCAATAAATCGAATGTTGATGAATACAGGAAGGAGGGCGGCTTGTGAGAGATAAACTGCGCAACCTTCCCCTGCGGGTCAAAATGACTGTGATCTCGCTGGCTGTCAATATGCTCGTGTTCATGATCAATGTAGTTCTGATGCTCGCCATGAACAACATGTCGGACAAGATAGATACTGTTTACCAGACGAACCTGCAGCTCAACGAGATATCCGTTTCCGTTAAAAATGTGCAGGACAGCATGACAGAGTATCTGGATACCAAAACGAGTGATTCGCTGGAAAATTATTATCTGAGTTCGCAGGGGTTTATAGACCTCATTGATGGTCTGGGGAGCAGCATTACCGAAAGCAGGCAGGGCAGAATGGAACGCTCCATCAGGAATATGGCGGCGGCATACTTAAAGGAAGTGAGCCAGACCATTGATGCGAAGCGAGGCAGGAATGTTGAAAAATACAGGACAAAATATGAAAACGCGACCAGGCTTTACGGATATATCAACACATATATCTACAGTCTGAACAATGAGCAGTTCAAGGAAAACTCGGAGAGCTACCGCGGCATGCTTACCGCCTTCAGACGGTTTGAACTGGCGGGCAATATCATCATGAGTCTGGTGATCATCGCGACGGCGCTGCTGATCCTGAACCTGACATCCGGGCTGATCAGACCGTTGAAGTCGCTGACAGGCATGGCAGACGAGGTCGCCAGGGGTAATTTTGAGATACCTGTGCTTCCGGTCAAATCCTCTGATGAGATCGGTGTCGTGACCAGGGCATTTAATAAAATGGTCGCAAGTATCCAGGATTACATCGAGAAGATGCGTCAAAGCGCGGAAACCGAGCGAATGCTGAAGGAAAAAGAGCTGATGATGGAAACACATCTTAAAGACGCGCAGCTAAAGTATCTTCAGGCACAGATCAACCCACATTTTCTGTTCAACACGCTTAACGCGGGAGCTCAGTTGGCTATGATGGAGGGCGCTGACCGGACATACGAATATGTTCAGGTAATGTCTGAGTTTTTCAGGTATAATGTCAAAAAAGGCACCGCAACCGTAACCGTCGGCGAAGAACTGGAGCTGGTGGACAATTACATCTATATTCTGAATGTTCGCTTTTCGGGGGATATCCATTATGAAAAACTGGTGGATACGTCTCTTACGGATACCGAAATGCCCAGTATGATCCTTCAGCCTATCATAGAGAACTGTGTTAATCACGGAATCCGTGAGATGATGGGCGAAGGAAGGATCAGAATGAGTGTTTATGCCCTTGATGATACTGTTTGTATCAGGATCGAGGATAACGGCGCGGGTATGGATGAGGAAACAGTCGAAAGGCTGCGGCACGGACGGCCGGTATCTGACGAAAAGAAGGACGGCGGCGGCATAGGTATGGACAATGTATACGCGAGGCTTAAGCTGTTTACAGGGACAGACGACTGCATGTCGATAGAGAGTGACGGTCCAGGCAAAGGCTCGCGGTTCACAATCTATCTCGATTCCAGGGAGAAATAAAAATGTTTAAGATCATGCTTGCGGATGATGAGGGTATAGTGATCGACTCTCTCAAATTTATTATTCAAAAGGAATTCGGTGATGAATGTTCGGTCGAATTTGCCAAGACCGGACGTAATGTGATCGAGCTGGCCGAAAGCTTCAGACCCGACATTGCGGTAATGGATATACAGATGCCGGGTATTAACGGGATCGATGCTATGCGCGAGATCCGTAAGAACAATGAAAAAGTGATCTTTATCGTCATGTCCGCGTATGACAAATTTGACTATGCCCAGGAAGCTATAAAACTTGGGGCGATCGAGTATATAACAAAGCCGATGGAGCGCACAAGGATAGTGGGGGCGCTTAAGAAAGCCATGGAAATGGTATCGGAGGAGAAAAACCGCCGCTCGAACGATCTGATCATCAGGGAAAAACTGGAAACGGTCGTGCCGATACTTGAAAACGGGTTGATCTACAATATCCTGTTTCATGAGTATTTTGACGAGGATATAGAAAACTATAAGACTATGCTGGGAATACGCTGTGAGAACGCGTATATGATGGTACTGGTGTCGGGAGACACCAAAGAAGGCAACCACATGACCAACGCGCTGGGCTCAAGTGTAAAGCTGCAGCAGAATTACAAAGAGATACGGGAACTGATAAAACTGTATTTTAACGGTATAGTCGGTTCGGTCATGAGCAACAAGATCGCTGTCTTGATTCCTTATGATCAGGCGGAGATGGATTATGCGGAACGCGTGCGTGTTATCACGAACGCAAGGGAAATGATTCATAAACTGAGTCACAGTATTGATATCGCCTTCAGGGTGGGAATAGGAAAGGTGAACCGTCTTACGCGTATGGATAATTCCTACCGGGATGCTATGAACGCGCTGCTGATCACCACCAATACCATCGCCCATGCGGATGATCTGCCTATCGGCTGTGACTTTAAGGGTGAATACCCGATCGACCTGGAGATCAGGCTTTTTGAAGAGATCGCGAAAGGACGTACTCAAAGTGCCCTGCAGGTGGCGGGAGATTTCTTTGAATGGCTGAAATACAAGGATATCATGGATGTGAGACTCAAGGTGCTTGAATTTGTCCTGCGGGCCGAGACTATCGCATACGAGAACGGCCTGACCTATCGGATAGAGGATCGCCGTGATTATCTGAACATAGTGATGCAGGCTTCGGATGCCGAAAAGCTCTGGGAGTGGTTCAAGGACAGGATCATCTTCTCAGGCACCAGTATTTCCGAAAAGAAGAACGAGAGCACCGTCGACGTGGTAGAGGCTTCCAAGGCTTATATCGATGCCAATTATACCAGGAATATCACTCTCGAGGATCTTTCAATGGCAGTCAATGTTAGTTCGTATTATTTAAGCCGGATCTTTAAGGAAAATACAGGTGAAAATTTTATCGATTATCTGACAAGGCTGCGTATCGACCGCGCTAAGGAGCTTTTGGGGACCACCTCCTATTCCATGAAGGAGATAGGTGTCATGTCGGGATATTCCGACCCGAACTATTTCAGCAAAACCTTTAAAAAGAACGTGGGCGTTACTCCCACAGAATACAGGGAGGGCAAATGAACAGAAAGTTTTTTGTACTGTTCCTGATATGCGTATTCCTTATGACCGGCACCGGGTGTAACTCATCGGAAGAAAGCGGGGAAAAAGATACAAAGATCAAGGATGACAGGATACAGATAGCCATGAGCTTTGATTCCTTTGTAATAGAGAGGTGGCAGCGCGACAGGGATGTATTCGTATCTACAGCAAAGGAACTCGGAGCGGATGTAAATGTTCAGAACGCGAATGGGGATGTGGAAAAGCAGAAGGAGCAGATCGAGTATTTTATAAAAAAGGGCGTAGATGTCATAGTCATCATCTGCATAGACTCCGAGTCGCTGAAGAGTACCGTACAAAAGGCCAAGGATGCCGGCATAAAGATAATTGCCTATGACAGACCGCTTGAAAGCTCAAATGCGGATCTGTATATCACCTTTGACAATGAAATGGTTGGCACCATGATGGCTCACGCACTGTCGGAACAGGGCGCTGCGGGAGGAAAACTGATCATGCTGGAGGGATCACCGCTTGATAACAATGTCGCGGCTGTAGAAAAGGGATTTCTTGATGTCTGTGAGACTGAAGGAATGCAGGTGGTGGATTCCATATTCTGTGACGGCTGGCGTGCTGAGATCGCCGCGGACTATATTTATGAACATGAAGATACGGTAAGTCAGGTAAACGGTATCATGTGCGGCAATGATAATCTTGCAGGGCAGGTGATCAGGGCTCTTTCCGAAAAACGTCTGGCCGGAGACCTGCCGGTGGTGGGACAGGACGCGGATCTGGAGGCCTGTCAGAGGATAGTGGAAGGTACGCAGGCCATGACAGTTTACAAACCGGTGGAGGTACTGGCAAAAAGAGCGGCCGAGTGCGCGATCGGCATGGCAAAGGGTATCAAACCTGAGGGTGATGATGTTTCGGTGATAAATGACGGAACATTTGAGATACCTTATATCGGACTGACTCCCATCGCCGTCACGAAGGAAAATCTGGATGAGGTGATCATAGGAAGCGGATTCCATCTTAAAGAAGATGTATATCTGAACGTTTGGTGACGCGTGTCGGGTTAAAGGGTCATAGTAAATTATTGTTATTTGAAACATGTGGACTGCAAAAAAGTACACCTGTTTCGTTTTTTGTAAATAATTTTAATAAAAAATTCAAGATGCGTGATAATTATTTCCATTTTGAGTGTGCTATGATAGTCTGCGTAGTAACTAATAAACCATTTTTTTACCGGGAGGTTATTTTATGAAAAAAAGAATTTTAGCAGTATTACTTGTCTGCGCTATGGCGCTTGCATGCTTTACCGGCTGCTCCAAGGGCGGTTCGGGAGGAACCAAGGTTGGTGTTGCGATGCCTACCAAGGATCTGCAGAGATGGAACCAGGACGGCGACAACATGAAGAAGGAACTTGAGAAGGCCGGATACACTGTAGACCTTCAGTACGCTTCCAATGATATCGCTACTCAGGTATCACAGATCGAGAACATGATCAACTCAGGATGCAAGGTTCTGGTTATCGCTTCCATCGAAGGCGATTCACTTGGAACAGTTCTTGCACAGGCTAAGGAAAAAGGCGTTAAGGTTATCGCTTATGACCGTCTGATCATGAACTCAGACGCTGTTACCTACTACGCAACATTTGATAACTACATGGTAGGAACCAAGCAGGGACAGTACATCGAAGAGCAGTTAGGTCTTAAGGACGGCAAGGGTCCCTTCAATATCGAGCTGATCACCGGTGACCCCGGCGACAACAACGCTAACTTCTTCTTCGGCGGCGCTATGGATGTTCTGAATAAGTACATCGACAACGGACAGCTTGTTATCAAGTCCGGTCAGAAGGACTTCGCTACCGTTGCAACACAGGGCTGGTCAACCGAGAATGCCCAGAACAGATTCGATGCTATCATTTCCGCTTACTATGCAGACGGAACCCAGCTTGACGCTGTTCTTGCTTCCAACGACTCAACCGCTATGGGCGTTACCAACTCTCTGGAGGCTAACTACAGCGGCAATCACAGCAACTGGCCTATCATCACCGGTCAGGACTGCGATATCGCAAACGTAAAGAACATGATCGCCGGCAAGCAGGCTATGTCTATCTTCAAGGATACCCGTACTCTTGCATCCAAGACCGTAGAGATGGTTGACGCTATCATGCAGGGCAAGGAAGCTCCTGTAAATGATAAGGAGACCTATGACAACGGAACTGGTATCATTCCTTCATACCTTTGCGAGCCCGTATTCGCAGATGTAAACAACTACAAGAAGCTGCTTATCGAATCAGGCTACTACAAAGAGTCGGATCTTCAGTAATCATTGAACCAAAACAATCCTGCAGGCGGGCCTGAGCCCGCCTGCTATTTCTGAAAAGATACGAAAAAAGGGAGGATTTAAATTGGCTAAGATATTGCTTGAAATGAAAGATATAACCAAAACCTTCCCCGGTGTAAAAGCACTCAGCAATGTTAATCTGAAAGTGGAGGAAGGCGAGATCCACGCTCTCGTAGGTGAGAACGGCGCCGGCAAATCCACTCTGATGAATGTTTTAAGCGGTATTTATCCCTATGGTACATATGAGGGGGACATCGTCTACGACGGCGAGGTTTGTAAATTTTTAAAGATCAAGGACAGTGAAGCCAAGGGAATAGTAATTATCCACCAGGAGCTGGCACTGGTTCCGTACATGACTATTGCCGAGAATATGTTCCTCGGCAACGAACGCGGAAGCAAATTCCGTATAGATTGGAATGAAACCAATGATCTTGCGGCCAAGTACCTTGACATGGTTGGTTTAAAGGAACAGCCGCAGGTTCTGATCAAAGATATAGGCGTGGGCAAGCAGCAGCTCGTGGAGATCGCTAAGGCTATGGCCAAGAACGCGAGGCTCCTGATACTTGACGAGCCCACCGCATCACTTAACGAGGAAGATTCAAAGGCGCTCCTTGACCTGCTTCTTAAGTTCAAAAAGGACGGGCTTACTTCCATCATCATCTCCCATAAGCTTAACGAGGTATCTTATGTGGCAGACAAGATCACGGTCATCCGCGACGGCTGCACCATAGAGACCCTGGACAAGGAGAAGGACGATATTTCCGAGAACCGCATCATAAAGGGCATGGTAGGACGAGAGATCGCCGACCGCTTCCCGAAACGTGAGAAGCACATCGGAGATATCAAGCTGGAGGTAAAGAACTGGACTGCATATCATCCGATATATCTGGAAAGAAAGGTAGTCGACAACGTCAGCTTCAATGTCCGCAGAGGTGAGATCGTAGGTATTTCCGGCCTCATGGGCGCGGGCAGGACCGAGCTTGCGATGAGTATTTTCGGAAAGAGCTACGGCGACAACATCTCAGGGCAGGTATTCATTGATGGCAAAGAGGTTCATATGAACTCCGTAAAAGAAGCCATTGATCATAAGCTTGCATATGTGACCGAGGACAGAAAGGGCAACGGACTGATCCTTTCCAATACGATAAAGATCAATACGACTCTGGCCAATTTAGCGGGTGTGAGCTCACATTCGGTCATCGATAAGGCTGAAGAGTATGCGGCTGCTGAGGAATACAAGCAGAAGCTTGCGATCAAATGTCCTTCGGTCGAGCAGAATGTAGGTAATCTTTCCGGTGGCAATATGCAGAAGGTTCTGCTGGCCAAGTGGATGTTCGCTGCACCCGAGATACTGATCCTTGACGAGCCTACGAGAGGTATCGACGTCGGAGCCAAATACGAGATCTACTGCATCATGAATCAGCTGGTAGCCGAAGGCAAATCGGTCATCATGATCTCATCGGAGATGCCGGAGATACTCGGAATGTGCGACAGGATTTATGTTATGAACGAAGGCAAGATAGTAGGTGAGCTTGATGCTTCAGAGGCTTCACAGGAAGCTATCATGTCCCACATTATTAAAGCCGGTTAAAGGAGACAATATATGACGAACTCAAAAGTACTTGATATTATTAAAAAATA
>JAILRI010000035.1 GCA_024698555.1 Lachnospiraceae bacterium | reverse complement strand
AGATCGCCGTCTAGAAGCAGTTATGCTCGAAGGTTCTCCTGAGAGCATTACTGCTTCTTGACGGAAGCTTGGGCGTATGCGTTGCGGCAGAAATCAGAAGGGTGTGTATCCGGACAGAGTCCCAAAGTAATCTGGTTGCGATATGAAGATGGGGGCCGCCGCACTTTCTTAATGAGTCAGCTCCATTTTGCACTTTAAGCGAATGGGTTTTGCATGTCTGCTTATTGACTTAGGTGTGAGTAAACGGTCATATTAAATCTTTTTGGAAAGCACGTAAAATCTTTTGGGAAGTACGAAGGATTCTCTTGACAACCATTATCTTCCATGGTATACCATTATCATGCCGATGTGGGTATCTGCACGTTTGCCGGATGCATACGGCATCTGATTTCATTTCATTTTTATTCCATTTTTTGAGAATTATATATGTGCGGCTGTGCAACGCGAAAAAAGTTAGTGTTACAGTGAAGTAAATACAACGGAACCGTCCTGTTCTCAATTCGGGAGCAGGACGGTTTCATTTAAGTTGGTCTTGACAATGATGCCGGTTTGGGGTAGACTCTTTGTATGCCGCCAAACCGGCTATGTTTTTGTTATCAGACAGCAGTACGGTTTTGGAAAGCGGCATGACAACTTAATAAATCTTTTTACAGGAGGATTATCATGAAAAAAGTAACTCTTTTCATGGTGCTGCTCATGGTGACGACCGCATTGTGCGCATGCACGAACGGTACGGGTAAAGAAGGAGCGGACTCCGGCAAGGTTTATTATGGAGGAAATGTAACTATTGGGATCACACAGGATCTTGACAGTCTTGACCCACACAAAGCAGTAGCGGCAGGAACTAAGGAAGTTCTGTACAACATCTTTGAAGGACTGATAAAAGTCAGCAAGGATGGAGAGTTTGTACCCGCGGTTGCGGAGAGCTATACCATTTCGGAAGATGGCAAAGAGTACGATTTCAAGCTTCGTAAAAATGTCAGATTCCACAATGGCAAGACCGTAACGGCGGAGGATGTAATCTACTCACTGAAGCGCACTGCCGGTATGCTGGAGACTGACGAGCCCGATGTTTCCAAGATAGCGGCTTTTTCTATCATTTCTGACATAATTAAGACCGATGACGGAGTAAAGGTTATCCTTTCCGAGCCCAATACCGAGCTCATAGGTTACTTTACCAGCAGCATCATACCCTGCGATTACGCAGACCAGGCGAAGTCACCCGTAGGCACGGGCCCCTTCAAGTTTGTAAGCTACAGCGCGCTGCAGAATTTTGTAGTAGCGAAGAACGAGGATTATTACATCAAAGGCGTACCATATCTTGACCAGGTGACCTTTAAGATCTGCGCCAATACTGACGCGGCATTTATGGAGCTGATGGGCGGCGGTATGGATATACTGCCGTATCTGACCAACGACCAGGCGAATCAGCTTGCCGGGAAAATGGATGTAGTAGATGGTACCATGAATCTGGTTCAGGCCTTGTTCATGAATAACGCCGTAGCGCCGTTTGATAATGTAAAGGTTCGTCAGGCCATCTGTTACGCGATCAACAGGCAGGAGATACTTGATCTGGTTGCAGGAGGCAAGGGCGTGGTCATCGGGACAAACATGTTCCCTTCATTTACAAAATTCTACGACGGCTCTCTGGTGAACACTTATCCCTATGATCTGGAAAAAGCCAGGGCTCTGCTTGCAGAAGCAGGGTATCCCGATGGTTTCAGCTTTACTATCACTATCCCGTCCAATTATGAGTTCCATGTAAGGACAGGCGAGGTTATCGTCGAGCAGCTGAAAAAAGTCGGCATAAAGGCTGAAATAAAGCTGGTAGAGTGGGCAAGCTGGGTTAGTGACACTTATGTAGGCAGACAGTATGAGACCACCATCATAGGACTTGATTCGAAGCTTGCGCCTTCGGATGTACTCAGATTCTATCCGACATCGTCGTCTAAGAATTTTATAAACTATTTCAACGATGATTTTGACGCGATCTTTGCAAAGGCACAAAAGGCGGTCAATGAGGCTGAAAAGGCAGAATACTATAAGCAGCTGGAAAAGAAACTGACCGAAGAGGCGGTTTCGGCTTATATACAGAGCCCTGCACAGCTGGTGGCTATCAATAAAAACCTGGGCGGATATTGTTTCTATCCCATCTATGTACAGGATATGAGCACGATCTACTACAAGGTTGACCCTAATAAGTAATTGAATAGGGCGGATGAGGTTCATCCGCCCTATTGTGAACTTGAAAGGAAGGCGCGGCATATGAACTGGTATTTGAAGAAACTGATCTCGTTTGTGCTGACGATACTCAGTGTCGCCATACTTTCTTTTGTCATGTTCAGGATCATACCCGGAAATGCTGCCATTTCAAGGCTGGGAACCGAGGCGACTCCGGAGGCTGTAGAGGCTTTGAAGATTCAGTACGGATATGATAAGAGCCTGCCTGAACGATTTATCACATGGCTGGGCGGAGCGGTCAGAGGCGATTTCGGTATGTCCATGAGATATGAGACTATGACGGTGTCGGAACTGATCGCTGGAAGGCTTCCGGTGACGCTGACTCTGGCGGGAATGTCTGTTGCCATGATCGTTATTATAGCTCTTCCTTTAGGACTACTTACTACAAGAGAACCCGGGGGAACAGCGGACAGGATCACTGACTCTGCCATGATCATTGTCATGGCGATACCGTCTTTCGTACAGG